>CAMDMO010000045.1 GCA_945902255.1 Rickettsia typhi
GAATTCTTTTTGAAGATTTACGATTTGCAAGAGCGTTTTTATTGGCTTCAAGCAATGTTTTTACTTCAGCTTCTGCACCAGATACAGCTTTATAAATTGTAGCAATTTCATCAAGTTTTTGCGTCGCAAAAGATAACCAAGATTTTAATTCTGAATCAAGAACTGATTCTGACGCAAGATCAACTGGAACATGAATTAGAGAACAAGATGGTGCAATAATTACGCGATCTTGGCCAAGCGTTGCAATTGCTTTTTTGGCGATTGAAATTGAATTTTCAAAATTATTAATCCAAATATTTCTGCCGTCAACAAGGCCAATAGAAAGAGATTGATTAGGCTTTACATATTTCAAAACTTCATCTAATTGCTCTGGCGATCTTACTAAATCAACATGCACAGAATCTGTGTTTAAGCTAAATGCCAAAGAAGCATTTTGATCTAAACTCTCAAAATAAGTTGTTAAATGAAGCTTGATATTCCCAGCAAAATTTTTGATTTGAGCAAAAGCTTCAAGATAAGATTCTGTAGCTTGGACAGGCAAATCAGTTACTAAAAAAGGCTCATCAATTTGCACATCTTTTACGCCAATTTCTTGTAATTTTGCAAAAAGTTCTTTGTAAGCCGGAAGTAAATTATTCAATAAATCAAGTCTGTTTGATCCATCAACCGCTTTGCCAAGAAGCAAGAAAGATACTGGTCCAATAATTACGGGACGAGTTTCTATTCCTATTTTTTTAGCTTCCAAATAATCGTTGAAAATTTTGTCACAAGAAAGTTTAAATTTTTGATTTTGCGCAAATTCAGCAACGATATAATGGTAATTTGTGTCAAACCATTTTGTCATTTCCATTGCGGTAACATCTACACCGTCGCGCTGCGCTCCACGAGCCATTGCGAAATATAGATCAAGATCAACATTTCCACCATTAAAGTTAAAGCTTTTTACAAATCTATGCGGAACTGCGCCAAACATGGTAACTGCGCCCAAAATATGATCATAAAAAGAAAAATCATTTGAAGGAATAAATGTAATTCCAGCAGATTTTTGCGCTTGCCAATTTTTTGCTTTAATTTCGGAAGCGGTTTTTTGCAACTCAATGAGAGAAGAAGTTTTTTTCCAATAGCTTTCAACGGCTTTTTTAAGCTCGCGATTAGCACCAATTCTAGGAAATCCTAGACTCGCAGTTTTTAACATATTTTTAAATTTTAAAGGTTAGCAAGGCTTTGCAAAAAATGGCAGGCTTGCCAATGGAAACTATCTTTATGATAAATTTTTTAAAAAAATTTATCTAAACTATAAAAAAATCCAACTATTAGACCAACTATTGAACTGAGTCTAATGGTCAATCTTAATTCAAGCTCTTTTATATCTCTTTTTAGCTCAGATTTTAACTCAGTAATATCTTTTTTTAGATCAAAAATATCCCTCTTCGAAGTACATTATTATCAATATAATCAGTTAGAACCTCTACCTGCACCTCAGCTTGTTTTTGTGTAAAGCCTGCGTCAATTAATCGGTGAAGAACTTTGATTGGGTTATGGATATAATCCTTAGACATAGTGTTTGCAATTGACATAGGTTTAATTTATCCGGTGAATAAAGTGCACTTCGTTTCACGGCAAATAGTAATTTTTTCTTTCAAGTAAATCAAGGCTAAAAATTGAGATTTTTGCTAGACTTGTATTTTAGGTATCAACCAAATAGAATCGGCGCATAGCTTTGTTCAAAATTCCTAACTTCAAATAAAATGGATATTCACAAAACAGATTTAGTAATAATCGGCGCTGGTCCGACTGGTTTATTTTCAATTTTTGAAGCTGGAATGCTCAAAATTAAAACTCATGTTATTGATACTCTCGAAGTAATTGGTGGGCAGTGTTCGGCACTTTATCCAGAAAAGCCAATTTACGATATTCCTGCTCATCCAAAAATTTTAGCCAGTGATTTAATTTTGCAATTAGAAGAGCAGGCGAAGCCTTTTAATCCTACATATCACTTGAATCAAAGGGTTGATGAGGTGAAAAAAAACGATGACCAAACCTTCACCATCACAACCTCTAAAAATACTAAAATTAATTGTAAGGCAATAATTATTGCAGCTGGTTGCGGAGCTTTTGGCCCTAATCGCCCGCCGTTAAATGATATTGAAAAATTTGAAGGAAAATCAATTTTTTATTCCGTAAGATCTAAAGCAGAATTTGCAGGGAAAAATGTTGTAATTGCTGGCGGCGGTGATTCTGCGGTTGATTGGGCAATTAATCTTGCTGAAATTGCAAATCAAGTTTTTGTAATTCATCGCAGAGATAAATTTCGCTGCGCGCCTGAAAGCGCTGATCGCATGAAAAAATTAGTAGATGAAAATAAAATTGAATTAGTTACTCCATTTCAACTTGATGGCTTAAAAGGCAATAATGGTAAGCTTTCTGCGGTTTTAGTAAAAGATTTTTCAAATAATATTAGAGAAATTCCAGCAGATTATTTATTGCCATTTTTTGGTCTTGCCATGGAGTTGGGGCCAATCGCAAATTGGGGCTTAGCTTTGCATAAAAATAATATCGAAGTTGATGCCTCAACCATGCAAACCTCACAAGCAGGAATTTATGCAATTGGCGATATTGCAACTTACAAAAATAAATTAAAATTGATTTTAAATGGCTTCGCTGAAGCGGCTACAGCCTGTCATGATATTTACAAAATTATTTATCCTAATCAAGTTTTTCACTTCGAATATTCAACCAGCAAAGGTCTTTTTTAATGTTTTCTAAATTAGAATTTTTAATCGCATTTCGTTATCTTAAATCAAAGCGCAAAGAAGGATTTATTTCCGTAATAGCGATTTTTTCTTTTTTAGGAATTATGATTGGGGTTGCAACCTTGATAATTGTGATGTCGGTGATGAATGGCTTTCGCTACGAATTAGTTAATCGTATTCTTGGAATTAATGCCCATCTTACAATTTATAACAATAAACAAAATATTCAAAATTACGAAAAAATAATTGACGAAATTAAACAAATTGAAGGGATAAAATTCATCAATCCTTTAGTAGAAAGTCAGGCAATGTTATCTTCAAAACATAAAAATACTGGCGGCCTAATTAAGGGCATTAAACTTGCGGATTTGGAAAATAAAAAATTAGTTTCACAAAATATTACCGCAGGAAATATTGCTAAAATACTTAATAAAAATTCCGTTTTAATTGGCTCTGCAATTGCACAAAATTTAAATTTAAAAATTGGCGATCCAATTAAAATTATCTCCGCAGAAACCAGTAACAGCATACTTGGCGCAATTCCAAGAGTTAAAACTTATGAGGTTGGCGGAGTTTTTGATAGCGGATTATATGAATATGATTCAACAACAGTTTTTATGAATTTTGAAATGGCGCAAATTCATTTTCGTTTTCCAAATTCTGCTTCTGCAATTGAAATATTTGTTGATGACGCAACTAATTTAGAAATGGTAAAATTTAAATTATATGAAATTTTAGTAAAGCATGATGGTCTTTACAGCCTTGATTGGCAACAGTCTAACGCTAGTTTTATTGATGCTCTAAAGGTTGAAAGAACTGCAATGTTTTTAATTTTAACTTTAATCATTTTGGTCGCCGCTTTCAATATTGTTTCAAGCATGATTATGTTGGTAAATGACAAGAAAAAAAATATCGCGCTTTTACGCACCATGGGCATGACAAAGTCTCAAATAATGCGAATATTTTTAATTTGCGGCTCATCAATTGGAGTTGTTGGAACTTTGTTAGGATTTGCAATTGGCGTGTTATTTTCTGCAAATATTAATAGCATTAAAATGTGGTTAGAATCACTAACCGATAGCACTTTATTTAATCCAGCGATTTATTTTTTATCTACATTGCCGGCAAGAATTTTTATATCAGATGTAGTTGTGATTGTTGGAATGGCTTTAGCGGTATCATTCCTCGCCACTATTTATCCAGCTTATAAAGCTAGTAAGGCAAATCCAGCAGAAATTTTAAGATATGAGTAAATTTGGTGCTTTTTAAATAAAGTAGAAATTTTGAACTACTTTAGAAAGTCAAAACCAAAGAACCCATTGAATTACACCCCTCTAAATCTTTGTGAGCACGATCCACATCTTTAAATGCGTAAGTTTTAATTTGCGGTTTTACAATTCCTTTTTCAACGGCAGAAAAAACTTCATCAGCAGAAAGAGATAATTCAATACGATTTGACTTGTAAAGCGCTAAAGTTGGACGAGTTATATAAAGCGAATTTGTTACCAAAAGATTTAAATTAAACGCATCGGTATTTCCAGAAGATTCACCAAAGCTTATATAAGTTCCCATTGGCCATAAACATTGCAGAGATTTATTGATAACATCTTTACCAACTCCATCATAAACTAATCCAACGCCAGCGCTTCCGGTAATGTTTGCAACTTCATTAACCAAATCTTGTTTTTTATAATTAATTACATGGTTACATCCGTTCATTTTCGCAAAAGAAATTTTTTCGTCACTTCCCACGGTGCCAATAATTTCTAGGCCCAAATGTCTCGCCCATTGACAAAGAATATGCCCTATTCCACCAGCTGCGGCATGCACTAAAATTCTTTTTGCTCTAGTTGCAATATAAACGCGATGCAACAAAGCGTGCGTCATTAAACCTTTCATCAGAACTCCCGCAACTTGAACATCGCTTAAAGAACTTGGTGGTATCACCAAATGATGTTGATTAATAACTCTTTTTTCAGCATAAGCGCCAATGCCACCAGTGGCGTAAGCAACTCTTTCTCCAACTCTAAAATTAGTAACATTTGGCCCAATCGCCTCAATAACTCCACAAGCTTCCATGCCTAAAATAGCGGGCATTGCTTTAAGAGGATATTGACCGCGACGAAATGACACATCAAAAAAATTTACACCAATTGCGGTATGCCTTACCAAAACTTCATCTTTTTTTGGCTTCGGTTCATCAATATTTTTTATCTTTAAAACGCCGTGATCACCAATTTTATTTATAATAATTGCTTGCATTTTTTTAAGTTGTTAAAATTTAATTTATCAAACCAATCATGTGGTAACTTTATTTAAATTTCACTAAATGCAACATCAAAATTTATTTGTTTTCGATATTGAAACAATTCCAGATCTAAAAGCGGCAAGAAATTTGCTTGATATGAAAAATGCTTCAAGTGCTGAAGTTAGAGAGGCGATTATAAAATATCATCTTGATTTAACTGATCAAAAAAACTCTTTTTTGCGCCAACCTTTTCATCAAGTTGTGGCAATTAGTTTTTTAGAAGCTGAGATTGTTAGAGATTTTAGCGGACAAGAATTTTACAAAATTATCGATATTAGATCTGGCGGCGATTTAGAAGCTTTAGAAGCTGATTTAATAAAAGGATTTTTCTCTCATTTAAAGAAAAATTTTTCCCGCTTAGTGAGTTTTAACGGCAAAAATTTTGACTTACCGGTTTTAAAATATGCCGCAATGAAAAATG
Organism: Rickettsia typhi; assembly: GCA_945902255.1. Classification (GTDB taxonomy): domain Bacteria; phylum Pseudomonadota; class Alphaproteobacteria; order Rickettsiales; family UBA1997; genus UBA2645. The sequence continues at coordinate 5,483 of CAMDMO010000045.1, forward strand.
ATATTGAGGCAGCATGGCTTTACAAAAGTGGAGATAAGTGGAATAATTACAATCAGCGCTACAGTCTTGACTGGCACTGCGATTTAGCGGATGCCTTTTCTGACTTCGGATCATCAGCTAGAGTTAAAATGAACGAACTTTGTGCCGCTTTTAATCTACCTGGAAAAATCGGCGTTGATGGCTCAATGGTTGAAGAATTTTTTAACCAAAATCGCTTGGCAGAAATTCGCAATTATTGCGAAACAGATGTTTTAAATACTTACCTTCTTTACCTAACTTACCAACATCACAACGGCTCAATGTCGCGCAATTCTTTTTTTAAAGCCAAGGAAGATTTAGAAAAATTTTTAGCAGAAAATTCACAAAATAAACCACATTTTGATGAGTTTTTACAAGAGTGGCAAAAATATAAATCTTAAATCAAAATGCTAAAAAAAGAAATTCTCGCCTCAAATAATTTATGTGGAATTGGATTGAGATCTTTTCACATTGATGAAATTTTAAAAGACGCAAAAAAAAATACAAAAAAAATTGGCTGGCTAGAAATTCATAGCGAAAATTATTATGCTGAAGGAGGCCCGTCAATTAAAACTTTAATTGAGATTAGAAAAGATTTTCCGATCAGTCTTCATTCGGTTGGAAATTCCCTTGGATCATCCGATAAAATTGATTTAAATCACTTAAAAAAACTCAAAGAATTAATTAAAATTATTGATCCTTTTTTAGTTTCAGATCACATTTCTTGGGGCGCAATTGATAAAAAACATTTAAATGATTTGCTGCCATTACCCTATACAAAACAAGCCTTCATAGCGCTTGCAGCCAATATTTCACGAATGCAAGATTTTTTAGATCGCGAAATTTTAATTGAAAATCCTTCCACTTATTTGACCTTCAAAAATCAAGAAATGAGTGAGTTTGATTTTATTAATCAAATCACCAAAAAAACTGGCTGCAAACTTTTGTTAGATGTAAATAATATTTATGTTAGCGCCTTTAATAACAAGGCTTTTGATGCTAAAAATTATTTACAAAATATTGATAAAAAAATCGTCAAAGAAATTCATCTCGCTGGACACTCAATTAGTGAAATTTACGATGGAAAAAAGAAGCAAAAAATTCTGATTGATACTCACAATGATTTTGTTTGCGATGAGGTTTGGGAACTTTATAAAATCGCCATTGCAAGATTCAAAAAAATTCCAACATTAATTGAATGGGATCAAGATTTTCCTGCCTTAAATAAACTTTTAGATGAAGCAAAAAAAGCTCAAAAAATTATAGAAAAATTTAGCTAAAAAATGTCAAAAAATAAAAATATCGCCATTTTACAAAGGCAGTTTTCTGCCCATATTTTTAATCGTGGTGATGAAAAAATAACCGATTTCCTTCCTTATTCAAACCAAGAGTCTCTAGCGCGTTTAAATATTTATCGCAACAATGTTTTTGGTAATTTTTTTTCGGTTTTATCAATGATTTTTCCAGCGGTTAAAAAAAATATTGGTGATAAAAAATTTAAAAAATTTGTTGAAGATTATCAAATTAATCATCCTTCAAAAAATGGAAATTTAGATCAATATGGAGATGAATTTCCAATCTTTTTAAAGAAACAAAAACTAGCTTTTTTGTCAGATTTAGCACAGCTTGAGCTATTTTATCACAATTGCTATTTTGCAAAAAATGTAAAAGATTTTGATATTGAAAATTTTAAAAAACTAGCGCCAGAAAAACTATTTAATTTGAAATTCAACCTACATCCCTCTTGTTTTTTAATGGAATCAAAATTTGCCATTTTTTCAGCCTTAAAAAACGACAGTAAAAAATCTTCACCACTTAAGAACCCAGAATTTATATTAATTGAAAGAGTTTTGGATAAATGCCAAATTCATAAATTAACTTGGATGGAATTTGAGTTTTTGAATAACTTATTTAAGGGGAAAAATCTTTATCAAATTTATCAAAAAATTACCAAAACCACAAAAACGGAATTTGATATTGGAAAAATGTTGAATAAATTTATTACTTCTAGAATTATTGCGGAGTATCTTTAGACGACAATTTGTCCATAAAATAATAAAAAGGAATCAAAATTATGAAATGCGAAAAAACTGCTAAAACTCTTTCTTGTTTGTTAAATTTAATTGAAAAAAGAAATAAAATTTTAGAAAAATACTTCACCCCTATTCTGCTTTTAACCATAAGAATAATGATCGCAATGGTGTTTTTAAAAAGTGGACTAACTAAAATCGCCAGTTTTGATTCAACAATATTTTTATTTGAAAATGAATATAATGTTCCGCTTTTAAATCCAGTTTTTGCGGCTTATTTGACAACATTTTTTGAACTCACTTGTTCAATTTTCTTAATTATTGGATTAGCAGCTCGCCCTGCGGCCTTGATATTATTAGCCTTAACTTCAGTAATTCAATTTTTAGTAATGCCAAATCCAGAACATTTTTATTGGATGGCATTGCTTGCAACAATAATTGCCTTTGGAGCGGGATGTTTTTCTTTTGATTATTTTATCAAAAAATGTGCTAAAAAATGTAGCTCATAACCCGAAAGAGAGTTTATAGGTTCAAGTTTCAAAAATCACACTTCGACAAGCTCAGTGTGACATTGTGAGATCTTTTAATAATTATCAAAGTTAATCTTGCGATGTCACACTGAGCTTGTCGAAGTGTGATTTTTGAAACTTGAACCTTAAAACTACCCCAATAACCATCGCCAAAACTAGCTTTTTAAGCTACCATTAACCAATCTTTCACAAGCTCCTTTTGGCAATAAAACCCACTCAGTTTTTGATCCATCAGCTTTAGCTTCTCCAGCGCAAGAATGAGTTTGTTTGGTATCAGCACAATCATTTTTACCAGCCTTCACAACGCCATAACATTTTTCTAATTTTCCATTTGATTCTTCTTTTGCTTGAGCTGATAAAGCCATAAGAGACGCGCTTCCAATTAAAACTGAAGCAATAAAATTTTTCTTGATAGACATACTTGATTTATTTTAAAGTTTATAAAAAGTTCGCACAACCTAAAATAAGGTTTTCTTACTTTCAATTAAAATGATAAAAAACTAGTTGCAAAAAACTTTAGCCCAAACTATCCTGCGCGGCTCTTTGTTGCTATATACTTAAATTAATTAGGTGTTAGAAATAATATTTCAGCAATTTTTGGTCAACAACTTTTGGCCGAACTTACTTTACAAAATTTAAAAACAAATGTTAAAAATTCGTCTTTCTAGAGGTGGTAGAAAAAATCTTCCTTTTTATCGCATCCTTGTTACAAACCACACTTCTCCAAGAGATAGTAAGTTTCTTGAAAAAATTGGAACCTACAATCCATTAGTTGAAGAAGATAATGAAAATCGCATTAAAATTGATAAAGAACGCGCTGAGTATTGGCTTTCAGTTGGCGCTAAACCAACCGAAAAATTATCAAAATTTTTAATTTCTCTTGGCGTTAAAGGCGCTGAAAAATATAAACCAGCTTTCAAAGTTAAGCAAAAAGGTGAAGGCTTAAAGAAAAAAGCTTTAGAAAAGCTAAAAAAAGAACAAGAAGCTAAAGCTCAAGAAAGCGCTGCTGCGTAGTTGAATAATTATATAACCCCGCTGTTTAAAAAAGCGGGGTTTTCTTCTGAAAAAAACACTGTTTAAAAGATATTCTCTCTACTTCTCTTAAAATGTCTTCACCGCTTCCCTCTCAGATTCTTATTGCTAGCAATAATAAGGGAAAGTTTATTGAAATAGAGCATCTTCTTAATCAAATCAATATTACCTCAATTCCATCTTTTCAATTTAACCTTGAAGAACCGGCAGAAACAGAAGATAGTTTTGCAAAAAACTCTTTATTAAAAGCTAAATATTACGCTAAAAAAACTAATATTTTTTCTCTAGCTGACGATTCTGGTCTATGTATTGAATCCTTAAATAACCAACCTGGAGTTCATTCTGCGCGATTTGCCTTGGATGAAAAAACTGGCGAAAAAAACTTTCCTCTCGCTTTTAAAAAAATTTTTAATGAGTTGGAAAAAAATAATATCGATCCTAACTCTCGCCCAGCAGCTTATTTTATTTGCAATATTACTCTTTTTGATCCAAAAACTGATTTTTCAATTTCTTTTGAAGGAAGAGTTGATGGAGTAATAACCTTTCCAGCTCGCGGCGATAAAGGATTTGGCTATGATGCAATTTTTATAAAAAATGGCATGGATAAAACTTTTGCAGAAATTGATCCTCAACTAAAAGACCAAATTTCTCATCGCGCTGATGCATTTAATAAACTTGTGAATTGGTTAAAAAATATTTAATTTATATTTGAAAAAACAAAGTTTGTGATTATTTAATTTAGTCTATAACTCTAGCGTTGATATTGTTATATTTTAAAATACCGAACCTAAAAATCACACTTCGACAGGCTCAGTGTGATTTTTAGGTTCTTGATTATAGCAACTATAAACACTTAAACAAAAAACAACTTATCTCAAATAAAATGAGCAATAAAACAGACTATTACCAAATATTAGGTGTCGCAAAAAACGCTTCAATTGATGAGATCAAAAAAGCCTATCGTAAGTTGGCAATGCAATATCATCCCGATCGTAATCCTGGTAATAAAGAGGCGGAAGCAAAATTTAAGGAAGCAACGGAAGCTTATGAAGTTTTAAAAGATGATCAAAAAAGATCAGCTTATGATAAATTTGGTCATCAAGCTTTTGAACAAGGTGGAGGCTCCAGAGGCGGCAATGGCGGTGGTCACGGTGGCTTTGATGGTTTTGATTTTAACGATATTTTTAGCAATTTCTCTGATATTTTCGGCGAAATGGGCGGCGGTGGAAGACAAGCTAAAAAAAGAAGCGCGGCTCAGCGCGGCTCCGACATTCGCTATAATCTTGAAATTTCACTCGAAGAAGCATTTCGCGGCGTAACTGAAAAAATTTCTTTTTCAATTCCAAGTGCTTGCGAACCTTGCAAAGGCAGCGGCGCACAAAATGGTGAAAAACCTAGTGAATGCACAAGTTGCAAAGGCTCTGGTCGAGTTCGCGCACAACAAGGATTTTTTGTAGTAGAAAGAACTTGTGACAATTGCGCTGGCACTGGTCAAGTAATTAAAAATCCTTGCAAAACCTGTCGTGGACAAGGTCGCGCTAATAAAGATAAAACCCTATCAGTAAAAATTCCTGCCGGAGTTGATGAAGGAAGCAGAATTCGCCTTTCTGGTGAGGGAGAAGCTGGCATTAGAGGGGGAGAAGCTGGCGATCTTTATGTATTTATCACAATTCGTAAACATCAATTTTTTACTCGCAAAGAAAATGATATTTATTTCGAAATTCCAATTAAATTTACCACTGCCGCTTTAGGCGGTGAAATTGAAATTCCAACAATTGATAGCTCAAAAGCTAAATTAAAAATTCCAGAAGGTTCCCAAAATCACGATCAATTCCGCTTAAAATCTAAGGGAATGTCGGTTTTAAATGCTGGCGGCAGAACGGGAGATATGTATGTTAAAATTAACATCGAAACTCCGGTTAAACTTTCAAGTGAGGAAAGAGATTT
>CAMDMO010000046.1 GCA_945902255.1 Rickettsia typhi
GACACAATGTAGTTTCTGACAAACCCAACGCTTTCAACAAAATATTTACGCTTTTTCTTTGCAAAATTGTTGACGAAAATAGAAACCCAGACGAGCAATTGTATTTTCAATGGCTTGAAGGAGAAGATAATCATATTTCATTTCAAAAAAGATTGACAGACCTCTATAATAGAGGAATGCTTGAACTTTTAGAAAAGAAAGTTACAGATGTAAGTGATATAGAATTTGATAAACAGTTTTTACAAGTAGAAACACAATACAGAGACAAGTTCAAAGAAATATTAACGGAAATTCGTCTTAAAAAAAACAACGAATTTGCGATTAAAGAGGTTTATGATGACGCTTCTTTTGAGGAAAATGCAAAAGTAGTAAAAGAAGTTGTTGAACTACTTCAGGTCTACCAAATCCGCTACAATTACCGTCAACAGTTTTTGAGTGATTTCTTTGAATTACTCTTAACAACAGGATTAAAACAAGAATCAGGTCAATTTTTTACGCCAGTTCCTATCGCACGTTTCATCATTAAGAGTTTACCGTTTCAAGAAATTACATCTCAAAAAATTGAACAAGGAAATAAAAACGACTTGTTACCTACTATAATTGATTATGCGGCAGGAAGTGGGCACTTCCTCACTGAATCAATGGAAGAAGTGCAAAATTACATTGACAGTTTAGACGAAAGTAATTTTAGTCCAACAACGAAAAGAGCTATCAAAAAATGGAAAGAAGACCAATTCGATTGGGCTGAGAATTATGTTTATGGAATTGAAAAAGATTACCGATTGGTAAAAACCGCCAAAGTAAGTTGCTATTTGCATGGTGATGGGTTGGCGAAAGTAATTCACGGTGATGGATTGGGAGATTTTGCGACTTCAAAAGAGTTTAAGGATTTGTTGAAAGAAACTGACAAAACCTATCCACAAGACAATAAACAATTTGATGTAATCATTTCAAATCCGCCTTATTCTGTTTCGGCTTTTAAGGGCTTAATGGACGAGGAAAAAGCAATATTAGGTTTTGACTTATACAGTCGATTAACCGACCAAAGTTCTGAAATAGAATGTTTGTTTATTGAAAGAACAAAACAACTGCTAAAAGATGGTGGTGTGGCTGGAATAATTTTGCCTAGCAGTATTTTGAGCAACACAGGTATTTATACCCAAACAAGAGAAATTCTTTTAAAGTATTTTGAAATTTTAGGAATTGCCGAATTGGGTTCGAATACTTTTATGGCAACGGGAACCAACACTGTTACTTTATTTCTGAAACGCAGAAATAATGCAGATGCTTACAATGTAGAAGAAGCCATTAAAAAAAGTTTTGTTAGTCTGCGAGATATAATTATAAACGGCATTGAAAAACCACTTGCAAAATATGTAGCTCACGTTTGGGACACGATTTCTTTTGATGATTATAAAACACTCTTACAGAAAGCTCCTAACAAAAATATTGAGCAACACGAAATTTATAAAGAATACACCAAAAAAATAAAAGCCAAAAACGAATCAGAATTGTGGAATACACTTCTAACCATTGAGCAAGATAAATTGCTTTATTTTATTTTGGCTTATCCTCAAAAACTCGTTTTAGTAAAAACAGGCGAGAAGAATGATGAAAAACGATTTTTAGGTTACGAATTTAGCAACCGCAGAGGTAGTGAAGGTATTCATCCCATACAACGAAGCAAAAGCATAGACGAATGCACACAATTATATGATGCCGATAGCTTTACCAACCCCAAAAAAGCAAGTTTTTACATTTACAAAGCCTTTTTGGGTGAGTTTGATTTGGACATAACAGAAAGTCTGCAAAAAAACTTAAGCTATCATAACTTAGTAGATATGTTCACTTTTGACCGCGTGGATTTTGAAAAAAACATTTCACTTTCTGCTAAAAAAAAAGTGAAAATTGAGAGTAAGTGGAGCTTAGTAAAATTAGGTGATATTTGTTTTATAAGAGGTGGAAATGGATTTCCTAAAGAATTCCAGTATGACAATGATTTATATGGCGTTCCTTTCTATAAGGTTTCTGACATGAATACTGAAATGAATATTCAAGAGATGCAAGTGGCAAATTTTTCAGTAAACAGAACAGTGTTATTAAACAAAATTGGTGCAACAATTTTTCCAAAATCAACAATAATTTTTCCAAAAGTTGGACGAGCAATTGATACGAATAAAAAAAGAATTCTCAGCAGAGAAGCTGCAATTGACAATAACATTATGGGGCTAACAGTTAAAGATACTTTGCAAATAGAGCCACGTTTCATATTTTACCATTTTCAGAATAATATTATATTATCAGATATTGCTTCAAAATCTAATCCTCCTTCAATTTCCGCTTCAAATTTATTCGAAATTAAAATCCCTCTCCCACCACTCGAAATGCAGAAAAAAATAGTTTCTGAAATTGAGGTATTGGAAAAGCAATTGCAAAAAGTGGTTGAGGAAATTGAAAAATTGAAAATAGAGGTTTCAAATTCGCTATCAACTTTATATGCAAATACAAAGGAAACAATTCGACTTAGTGATAACAATGTCTTTGAAGTAAAAATTGGAAAACGAGTTTTAAAAAGTGAAATAAAAGATAAAGGCAAATATCCTGTATATAGTGCAAATGTTTTTGAGCCTTTTGGTTACACAGAAAAAGAATTATTGACAGATTTTGCATTACCCTATGTTATTTGGGGAATTGATGGTGATTGGATAGTTAACATAATTCCAGCAAACACACCTTTCTATCCTACGGACCACTGCGGCTATATGAGAGTGCTAAATCCAATTATTGAGGTAAAATATCTTGCTTTTGCCTTAAACAAGGCAGGAATAGAATTAGAATTTTCGAGAAATAAAAGAGCTTCAATTGACAGAATTGAAGGTATAAAAATCCCTTTACCAACCATCGAAAAACAAAAAAAGATAGTTGCAGCAATAGAAAAGATTGAAAATAAAATATCAATTTTGCAAAAAGAAATATCGGCAATTCCAAAATTAAAAGAGGAAATTCTAAAAAAAATTTATAGTATATCTGATATTTAATTAATTTTTATTATTCAACCCATTATCGCATCAGTCCGTAACTTGTTATCAACTCTGAATCCGCAATAATTTAGATTCTTGCAACATTTGCATAAATTTTTGCAATAATGGGTGAGGAATTTTACCTTTTTTAATCATAATTCCATATGTCAAACTAGGAAAATATTCAGACAAATCTATGCCGACCAAATCTTGGTCGCTTTCATCTTCAAGACAAATACTTGATACAATTGCTATACCAACACCAGCCTTAACAAATTTTTTCAAAATTTCATAATTAGCCATCTCAAATTCAATTTTAGTTTCCAAACCATGACATTGGGCAACGGCATCAAAATTTGGCACTGTAATAAATTGAGGATCAAGCCTTAATAGTTTGTATTTTTTAATATCGGGTAAATTAATATCTTTCTTTTGAGCTAGTGGATGATCTTTGTTTATCAATAAAATTGAATGATATTCAACAATTGGTATAAAATCCAATTCTTTGGGCAGCTGTTTTTGCGTCATAGAATATACCAATATGTCTATCTCATCATTAATTAATCGCTTTATAGCATCTTGTTTAACCAAATTTCTTATTTCAAATTTTACTTCCGGATAAAGTGTTTCGAACTGCTTTATATATTTTGGCAAAATATAGCAAATACTAACATTGCCTCCAATACTAACTATTTTCGACTTTCTATCCTTAGAAATTTTTGTAAAATTTTCGAATAAATTATCTATCCCTTGAACATAAGAAATTGATTGAGAGTAAAACATCTCGCCTTCCGCAGTTAACTTTATTTTTTTCCAATCTCTATCGAATAAAGTTACACCAAGATCTCTCTCTAGCGATTGAATTTGTAATGTAATAGATGATGGAGTAAGCCCCATTTTTTGAGCAGATTTTGACATGCTTCCAGATTGCACAGTATAGCAAAATCCTTTAATTTGCTGTAGACGATTTCTCTTATAATAAAATTGCTTAGGTAGTTTCATGATGTTTTGAGTTTGATTAAAGTATCTTTGGTTATATTGATAATAACCAAATAGCTTAGTTATAGCAAAAGATCTTATCACCCAAGGCTGCGAAATTCTTAATTTTGTTTTATTTTGACAATCAAAGGCTACCAATTTATAAAAGAAAAGTTGACCCATCCACGCTGAGCCTGTGTGATGCATATGATGGCTAAACTCTGAGGTCAATCATCATGATTAGACAAGCTCAGCAGACATTGAGTATTAATTATCCAAAACAGCATCTAGCATTGGTTTTAAGCTGTAATCAACCATTACACTCAAAATAACATTAAATACAGTTTAACATAAAAAAATTAAATCAATAAACACACATGCTCAACCTCACCCACTACGTCACCATCTTCCTCCTATTATTTTCCAATATTTTTATGACTTTTGCTTGGTATGGTCATTTAAAATTCAAAGATCAGTCGATTTATTTGGTGATTTTAATTAGTTGGTTAATTGCTTTTTTTGAATATTGTCTACAGGTTCCAGCTAATAGAATTGGGCATTCACATTTTTCAGCGGCAGAGTTAAAAACTATTCAAGAAGTTATTACTCTTTTGGTTTTTGCGGTTTTTTCAGTGTTTTATTTAGGCGAACCGCTTAAATTAAATCACTTTATCGGTTTTAGTTTTATTGCCTTAGGCGCATTTTTTATATTTCATAAATAATGAAAAAAATTCTTTTTGTTTGTACTGGAAATATTTGTCGCTCACCTACTGCTCATGCAATTGCGCGCCATAAAGCTGAGTTATTAAAGTTAGAAAATAATTTTTATTTTGACTCGGCGGGAATTTCTGGATATCACTTGGGAGAGGCTTCGGATTCTAGATCGATAGAGGTTGGAAGAAAAAACGGAATTTCTTTTGATGGAATTTTTTCGCGCCAAATTAGTCAGGAAGATTTTGATAATTTTGATTTAATAATGGCGATGGATAAAGGCCATTTTGCTAGCTTAAAAAAGCTTTCTGCAGAAAAAAATCATCCTAAAATAAAATTATTTTTAGAATTTTGTGAAACAAAAAATGCTTGGAATAATGAAGTGATTGATCCATATTATCTAAAGGCTTCCAATTTTTCACAAGTTTTTGACATAATTGATAGCTCAATTGATAATTTGATTAAAAAATTAAATCATGCATAAAACCAAAATTGCCATTCTTATTTCCGGTCGCGGCTCTAACATGCAAGCATTGGTAAAGGCGTGTAAGAATCCTGAATTTCCGGCGGAAGTTGTTTTGGTTTTATCAAATAAAGAAAATGCCGCAGGTCTTGAATTTGCTAGAATGGAAGGTATAAAAACTGCTTTTGTAAATCATAAAGATTTTTTATCACGCGAAGATTTTGATAAAAAAATTAGCGAAATTATTGAAAAATCTGGCGCAACTTTTATATGCCTTGCTGGCTTTATGCGCTTGCTTTCTCCATGGTTTGTAAATCGCTGGAAAAATCATGCCCTTAATATTCACCCTTCCCTTTTACCTGATTTTAAAGGTGCGGATGCAGTTGGTGACGCAATTAAAGCTAAAGCAAAAATTTCAGGCTGCAGTGTTCATTTTGTTGAAGAAGAGATGGATTGCGGAGAAATTATTTTACAAGCAAAAGTTGATATATTAGAAAGTGATTCTAAAGAAACTTTGGCTGCAAAAATTTTAATTGAAGAACATAAAATATATCCCGAAGCTTTAAAGATCATACTATTAAAAAAATAACTTATGAAAACTTTACCATTAATAATCGCTCCAAATCCAATTTTAAAACAAATTTCAAAACCGGTTGAAAAAGTTGATGAATCACTTCGTCAACTCATGAAAGACATGGTTACAACCATGTATAATGAAAGCGGAATTGGACTTGCTGCAGTGCAAGTTGGAATTTTAAAAAGAATTTTAGTTATAGATGTTGATTATGAAGTTGAAAATCATAATCATCATGACCATCATAATTGCGGCGGAATTCATGTAAAAAATACCAATCCGCGCTATTTTATAAATCCAGAAATTATTGAATTTTCTAAGGAGTCATCTTCTTATAATGAAGGCTGTCTATCCTTTCCTGAGGCTCGCGCCGAGGTAATTCGTCCAGAAACAGTAAAAGTAAAATTTTTAGATTTTCACGGAAATCAAAAAACAGAAGAAATGGATGGAATTCTTGCAACTTGCATTCAACATGAAATAGACCATTTAAATGGCATTACTTTTGTTGATCACATCTCAAAATTAAAAAGAGATATGATTCTTAATAAAATGAAAAAATTCAAATGAATCGCTATCGCTATAAAGCAATCAACGAAAATGGACGCTATGTAAGCGGAAAAATTTCAGCAGAAAATCAAGCAGATTTAGCAACAATGTTGCGCGCCGATAATCTGGAATTGGTTTCTTCGAAAGCAGAAAGTCAGGGTTCAAAAATATCATTTTTTGATAAAGTTAAATCAAAAGACTTAATTGCGATGTTTGTTCACTTAGAGCAAATGGATAGAGCTGGCGTTCTAATTGTTGATTCAATCAATGATTTAAAAGATAGCAGTGATTCAGTAAAAATTAAAAACTTGATGCATGAAGTTTATGAATCAGTAAAAAACGGTAATTTATTTTCTCAAAGTTTAGCAAAACATCCAGAAATTTTCCATCCAATTTATATCGCTCTAGTGTCTACAGGAGAAAAAACTGGCAATTTATCCGGATCGTTCGCCAGTATCATTGAAGATATTAAGTGGAATATGGATATTAAGAGAAAGTCTCGTAAAGCCACTGTTGGCCCGCTTTTCGGGCTTGTAATGATGTTTATCGTATTAGGAATCATGACTTCAGTAGTAGTTCCGAAAGTTACTGGGTTTTTATTGGCTCAAGATCTAAAACTGCCAGTATTAACAACCTCTCTAATCGCATTTTCAAATTTCATTAAAAACTATTGGTATTTAATCGTTTTTTCAATACCATCAATTATTATCACAGTAAAAATTCTTACTCGTTCAGAAGAGCTTGCGGTTAAATTCGATGCTTTAAAACTAAAAATACCAGTACTTGGTCCAATTCTTAACAAAATTGACGCAGCAAAATTTTGTCAGTTTTTTGGCATGACTTTCAAAAGTGGATTAGGCGTTCTTGAATGTTTAGAAGCCGCTAGCGCCGCCATTCAAAATAAAGCCATTAAAAGAAGTATTCTTGGAGTTAGGCAAAAAGTTTCTGATGGGCAATCTCTATCTAAATCAATATCTCAAACTGGATATTTTCCAAACCTAGTAATGCAAATGTTTAAAATTGGCGAAGAAAGTGGCAATATGGAAGGAGCACTCAAAAATATTAACTTCTTTTACGAAAGAGAAATTAATGACTCAATTGACAAAATCGTTGGCATGATTCAACCCGCACTTACAATAATTATGGGCGGCATGATTGCCTGGATTACAGTTGCAGTATTTGGCCCGATTTATGGCACTTTCTCGAAATTACAATAATGAACACTCTAAAATCTAAAACTTACCTTATTTTAGGAATTGGAACAGATGTTGGGAAAACTTTTTTAGTTGAAAATCTTTGCAAAATTTTATTAGATCAAAAACTTAGCGCAAGCGCCATTAAGCCAATCATTAGCGGCTTCGAAGCTGATGATTTAAATAGCGATTCAGCAAAAATTTTAATCTCACTAAAAGAAGAAATTACTCAAAGTAACATTGGCTTAATTAGCCCTTGGCAATTTATGGAAGCGGTTTCTCCGCATATTGCCGCAGAAAATATTGGTAAGGAAATTGATTTTTTGGAAGTAGTAAATTTTTGTCAAAAAAAAATTACTGAAGCAAATAATAAAAATAGCTTCTTATTCATTGAAGCGGCTGGCGGCGTTATGACTCCAATAAGTCACAATAAAACCTTCTTGGATTTAGCTTTTGAGTTAAAAATTCCGACTTTACTTGTAAGTAAAAATTATTTAGGATCAATCAGTCATACACTTTGTGCAGTTGAAGCTTTGATAAATAAAAAAATTATTGTTGAAAAAATTATTATAAACGAGAATGCTTTGCCTCAAGAAAAAAGCTCTGGCATTGCAATTTCTCAAATGATAAAAACCGTAGAAAATCTTAGTAAAATTCCAACCCTTTCTCTTAAAAATTTTTTAAAAAAGTAATGAGCAATATTATCAATATTCACGACCCTAGAAACAGTAAAGATGAAAACGTCACTCCGCTAGAAAAAATTTCCTTACAAAAAGAACAAAATCGTCAGGAATGGGCACGAAAAGCAGAAGTTTTATGTGAGGCGCTACCTTATATGAGAAAATTTGCTGGCGAAACTTTTGTAATTAAATTTGGCGGCAGTGCAATGGGAGGAGACAATAATTTAAAAAATTTTGCTAAAAATATCGTATTATTAAAACAAGTTGGAATCAATCCAATTGTGGTTCACGGCGGCGGCCCTCAAATTGGAAAAATGTTAGACAAATTAAATATTAAGTCTTCTTTTGTTGATGGCTTGCGCGTTACTGACTCTGACACCGTTGATGTAGTTGAAATGGTTTTAGCTGGTTCAATTAATAAAATGATCGTAAAAGAAATTAATGCTGCCGGTGGCAAAGCAATTGGAATTTGTGGCAAAGATGGTAATTTAATTAAGGCAAAAAAACTAACCAGAACCAAAAAGGATCCTGACTCAAATATTGAAAAAATTCTAAATTTAGGATTTGTTGGCGAACCTTATTTAGTTGATCCAGAAATACTTAGCATCTTCGAAGATTCAGACATTATTCCTGTAATTGCACCAATTGGAATTGGCGATAATGGCGAAACATATAATATTAACGCTGACACAGCGGCTGGAGCCATCGCCTCTGCAATGCAGGCTTTAAAATTAGTAATTTTATCAGATGTTGATGGGGTAATGCTTCCAAACGGAGAATTGGTAAGTCATTTAAATATTGCAACCGCCAGACAGATGATAGTCGATGGAGTTATTACTGGTGGAATGATTCCAAAAATTGAAACCTGCATTAACGCACTAGAAGCTGGCGTTAACTTCTCACATATTTTAAATGGCGCAGTTGATAATATTTTATTGATGGAAATCTTTACTGAAAGCGGCGCTGGAACTATGATATTGTAAGTGCCATCGATCTCGTCATCTTTTACTTGAAAAGCTGAATATCCGTTCTGAGCGTGTTTTGTAACCGTGCCCACTCGTTAATACAATGTTTTAGGGTAAAAAAGCATGAAAGTGTGGGCTGAGTAAAGTGTCACCTCGTCGAATGACGGGGTCTTTTTCTTCAAGATTTCGATTTTAAATTAGTCTACGCTGAAAAACCCACACTCCAAACTAACAAATCCTAACTCGATAAATTTTTAGTAAAAAAAACTCCAGCAAATGGAATAAAATTTGGATCAAAAAATTCTTTAGCTTTCCAAGCTTTAGTAGTTTTCTGATGTGGTTCAGAATCAGTCGGAGATTGGTGTCCAACTCCTGTCAGTAGTGCGTTTAATTGATTGCCAACAATCCCTTTAAGCCTGCAAAATCCTAGCTTCCCCTCTTGCTTCATGTGACCAATCATTGGCTCAAATTGCAGATCTTCTTTTGGGCTGCTTTTTGAGTAATTTTGCGAGCCCTCTTCTTTGCCCAGAGATGAAGATTTTAGTGTGATTTCGAAGAGGATCAGATTCGACGCCATGTCCTTTGTATCCGCGATCAACGCAGGCGGATTCTATTTCTACACCGGTAATTCTTTCTGACGATTCGAGAGCTGGCTTAAGAGTATTTCCGTCGTAAGGATTTCCCAGAAGCGCTTCGCTGCTGATTACAAGACCCTGTTTGTGAGTTGTTGTAATTGAAACTTTACAACCAAATTCATAACGTTTGTGAGCCTTGCCTTTGCTTATGCAGGCAAAGTCTGGTTCGCGAAGGGAATAAATCTTGTTTTTGCTGGTTCTTTCTTAAAGCAAGAGCTGTCTGGATTGATTGAGAATTGGAGTGAAGATTTCCGCAAGATTTGCTGAAGAACCAATCTCTCTTTCCACATCACGAACTACTGTGCCAACAATCGTTTTGAGATGTTTGATCGCTCTTCGCACTCACTTCATCTGCTTAGCGTGAAGATAGCCATAGATTTTACGCAGAAGGGTTTTAGCGGTGAGGTTGTGGTTTTGTTGAAGAGTAATTCCATGCTTGGCAGCCATCTTGAACATTCTTTCCCGAGCTTTGTTGTAAAGTTGTGAGTCGGTGGGGAACTCGATGTTTTTTGGCATTACGGTGGTATCGACGATAACTTTCTTCAGATCTTTAATTTTATTGCTTCTGACTTCACAGCCACAGCAACTGTTAGG
Source organism: Rickettsia typhi (assembly GCA_945902255.1). Taxonomy (GTDB): domain Bacteria; phylum Pseudomonadota; class Alphaproteobacteria; order Rickettsiales; family UBA1997; genus UBA2645. Next base: position 10,360 of record CAMDMO010000046.1, read on the forward strand.
GAGAGAATTTTTTCTAGCCTCGTGGAACCAAGTCTATTACTGAAGCGGGTGAGTGATGAGGGGTTAATCGGGAAATTCCATTGCAGAAAATCGTAACCGCAGAAGTGTTGCTGATAAGGATTCTCCACCCAACCACGCACAACTTGCTCGCCGGAAAGATTATACAGATGTTGTAGCAAAAGAATTCCAATCATTAAGCGAATTGGCTTTGGAGGCTGACCGCCAACGTTGCGCACGGACTGGTAAAGATCAGCAAACTCAACTTCCAAAATATCCCAAGGAATCAAGCAGAATAAAATCATCATCTCATGTTTGAGATTGAGTTCATTGCTCAATCTTCCTCTAAAAATATCTTCCTGACGATTATCAATTTTAGCTGGCTGCATTGATTTCTATCAATTTTTACTGAATTTATTTGCCAGAAAACGAAGGGTGACCCCTCGATTTCTGGTAAAAAAAGATAGTTAAAAAGTTCTGTGGAAGCAAGTGGAATATGGGGTGGGGAGGTATTTCAGGATGGACTAGTTCGGCAGCTAAATCAGCTAATACTGCACAAGTGGCTCCGACT
>CAMDMO010000047.1 GCA_945902255.1 Rickettsia typhi
CTTTAACCCAATTGAACAAAAATGGAGTCATGTAAAAACACATGTCAAAAAAATAAGAGATAAGTTTGAAGATTTTACTGAGTGCTTGGAGGGGGTCTTAAGGTGTCAATAGAATTTAGATTTGGTATAGCCATCAGGGTCATATAGATTTAATAGATCGGTATTGGCAAGATTTAGGGAACCGCTTTCTTCCCCCATTAGAAGAGATTTTTCTTTATCATATTCTCCATCTTCATTGGTAAAATTATCAACTACCGCTAGATGATATAAAATATTATAATGATGACCGACATATTCAGGATAAACAGGCTTAAGAAATGGACTTGTGTAAGGATTTAGAATATAATCATTTATCTCGCTTGGGTAAAAATTAAGTATAGTAGATATAACACTTGGAGCTCGATATTTCGCTGCAAAATATATTAACATTGCTGCGAATTGTTTGAATTTTTTACTATTTAAAATTTCAGCATCACTTCTAAATATTGAGAGCATTATAACTGGAAGGCCTTGATTATGAATCAAGTTACGAAATTTGTCTCTGCTGTTTATTTTACATCCTGCGTCATCATCTATCTGCATGTAATCCAAGGCGGCTAGAACTTCCAATCTTTTAGCTTTAATCCCTTCTTCTGATTTATCTTCATTTAGGGCTGTCATTCTGGCTTTAATATCTTCAGAGTTGGCATTAAATTTTAATAGCAGGCTAAGATTTGAATTGCCGCTAACATAAGCGGTGGCCTTTTCTTTCTCTAGTTCTAAAGATAATAAAATAGTACTAAGTGATTCTTTTAAATCGTCTGATGATTTTTCAACAATTGATCTTAAAGCTTTTAATCCTGTATAAAAATTTTCTATTTTTTTTGAACCTTCTCCTATGCCAAGACTTGCTGCCATCTTGTCGGTTTCTTCATCTTCTTCAATTTCTAATGCGGCAGCCTCTGCTCCAAGTTCATCAAGGAAATCAAATCTCGCAACTTCAGCGAAAGTTGTAGTATCACTTCTTTTGGCGGTTAATCTTGCGCCAAGTTCGGTAACTATGTTTAAAAATTGAGCAAAACTTGAGCCAGTTTGCACAATTCTTCCAGTTAATAATAAGGCTCTCATCCCAAGTTTTTGTAAATCAGGATTCAAATCCATTATTAAGTCAACAATTTGTGGCACGGATTCTAGAGAGAATAAATCTTCAGGAATAACCGAATCTTCTCTAGCCTCTATCGCTAGTGGATGTTGCGTAGATGAAATAAGGCTTGCGATCTTATCTTCGTCCCAAGCTGTGCAATCTTCATTATATAATTTTTCTACCATCTCATTTCTTCTAACGCTTCTCAATCCCATTGCTTCAAGATGATCTCGAACATTTGCTGGAGCGCCCTCTACTACATTCCTTTTTTCATCACAAATTGGATTCTTTCTCAAGATTTCTCTGATATCTTCTGCTAGTGACTTTTTTCTTAAATCAACTTCTTCGTTAAAATCTTCTACATATCTTGCTATTAAATTCCAAGCTGCAATAGATGGAATATCTAAGGCAACTGATTTAGCATAGGTGGTCTTACTGCTGACATCATTAAAATATTCTAAAGCAGAAAATACATGTGGTTGATTGCCTTCATATACAAATTGCCATAACTGCGTTCTTGCTTCTTCTATTCTAGATCTATGAGACTCGATAACTAATTTCTCTAAATAAGAAGTATGGCCAATTTCTAACCCAGTTGCCACAAAAGCCATTCTTTCTCTACTACCTTCAAGACATTCAAATTCTTGCTCAGTCATTCCACATGGAAAACCTTCTAACGAACTTAGTTTTTTGACTTCAGAGGCTGGTTCAAGAGAAATCAAATAAGCTATAAATTCTCTCATAAATAAAACCATCTTCTCTTCTTCTGCATGAGTATTTAAATGTTCAGATAATAGACTTCCACCTCTAAAACTCTCTAATATACCTTTATCTTCTTCCTTAATTCCAAGATCTTTTAGATATTCAATAGTTATTGCTAACATTTCTTTAATATCTTTCCGTCTTTCTGATATTGCTGCATATCTAGCTCCGCCAGTAACGCCCTCTAATTTTACATCTGGAATATTATTGTAATCATCAAACCATAGTGAATGCATTTTTTGTAACTTGGCTGGAATTTCTATTGTATCAAGCGGCTTTTTATCATAGAAATCATTTAATATAGCGGCAATTTCACTGCGGGTGAGATTTCGAGTTAGTTGTTGAGTTTCTTCTACGGGATATAAAGTTGCTTCATCTGTTAAAGAATAACCTGCGCCACCAGAAACTCCAATTCCTCTCATATAATAAATAATATTAAGTTGTTGTTAATCGTATAATTTTAGGTTTAAATCAAATAGATTTTCTTAATTTATTCCAGAAGGTTTTTTAGCGGCGGCTTCTTTGCTTTTTGCTTCATCAGTTTCTGCCTTAGATTTGCGTTCTGGCATGTAAGGTTCCTGTTTAGGAATAGGAATTTTTTTCAATAATCTTCTGGTGAAGAATTTATCTTTAAAATAAATAATTTTTTTGCAGCGAATTGGCGGCTGAGATTCGATTAATATAATTTCTTCTTCGCGAGGAAGTTGCACAACTTCTTGCGGAAGTAAAAGCGCTCGCTGAGTATCGGAGACATGCAAAGAGCGCGCTCCCGGGTTTAAATCTAAAAACTTAGGCTTGTTATAAGAAATTGCAGTTGCTGTTTTATTGCCCAATAGTTGTGAAATTAAATTTGCGGTTTCCATGTTGTTTGCCGCAAATGTAATACGATAAGTTGAGTTTGATAAAAATGAGTTCATGCCGCTTTCTTCATAAATTCCTTTCAGCTGTTCTGTATCTTGAATAATCAAAAATAATCTAACGCGATAACCACGAAAATAAGCGATACCAGATAAGAATTGTTCCATTTTTCCTAAAGTTGGAAATTCATCCATTAGCATTAATACGCCAAATTTTTCGTGAGGCTGAGGCATTCTGATAGTAAAAAATGCAGCTGCTTGCTGATAAAACATATTCATTAAAGGCTTTAAGCGACTAATGTTATCAGGAGTTAAGCCGATATAAAGAGTGTGGGGTTCGGTTTTTAATTTATGTAAACTGAAATCACTGGTTGCAGTGGTTGTGTCAATCAAAGGGTTGGCCCAAAGTTCTAAAGAAGAGTTGGCGGTTGAAGTTACTGAGCCGCGTTCTTTATCTGGTTTTTGCAAATAAGAAGCGATATTCATATAAGCAACTGGGTGAATTTTTTTACCCATTGTGTCAAGAACCACTGCTAAATTATAAACCACATCATCATTACGAAGTGTTCTTACAACTTCACCAAGGCTGGTCGGTTTGCTATCGTCAGCAACTAAATAAAGCATGATGCCGGTTAAAAGTGCGCGGGCTTCATTTTGCCAAAATTCTTGTTCTGGAAGTAAGAAGCTGGCGATTTTTTGCACGTCATCCACCATTTGCCCAGGTTTTTTACTGATCCAATCCATTGGATTATAGCAATGCGAAATTCCATCAGGATCTGCAGGATTCCATAAAAAAACTTTTTGTTTAAGATTGTTTTTTCTCCAGCCTGAAGTTAATTCGTAGTTTTCAAGTTTAATATCGTGAACAATTACTGAATCTTTCCAGAATAAAAGATTTGGAATTACGAAGCCCACACCTTTACCAGCACCGGTTGGAGCAAATAATAAAATATGCTGATAACCATCAGCAATCAAAATTTTTCTTTTGTAATTTCCGAGCAACACCCCGCTTTTAGAGCGTAATCCCATCTTTTTTATATCGCGCCATTCTGCCCATTTTGCATTACCGTGAATTGATTCTGGTTTTTTAAATGGTCGCCAATCCATCAGTGGCGCTCTTAAAATCCAAGAGGCTGTTAATAAAAATGAATAAGGAAGTAGGGTGGTAATAAAAAGTTTTGGAGCGAAATAATTAAAGCTAGTGCTAGTTATTTTTTCGTGATTTGTGAGATAAAATTTCCAATAAGCAACAAGAGTGTTATAGAGGTAAATAAATTGCTTATGTATTGGTAAATCATAATAAGCTTTTATAACTTCCCATTTGCTGTTAATGCTGATAATAACAAGGGTTCCCGTGATATAAAAGCAGGCAGCAATAGCAAAAACTACCAAACAGGTAATAACAGCGACATTTCGTAAGGCTCTAACTGCTGCATTATCGTCTGCGGACATTTTATAAGGAAAGTTTTGAGAATCTTAAAATGAATTACAAAAAATCAGAACCTCTTTTTAAGAAATTCTTTTTTGAATTCAATAGTTAGTTAGGAAATTTTTAATTACTATGTCAAAATAATTTTTTTATTAGAAACTGTTAATTAAAAAATTCTTTATAGTTTATGAAAAAAATAATTTTACTTTTTATGCTGATATTTTCTTCAAATGTTAATGCTGCCAATCAAGAAAAAGCTATTTTAGCCGGAGGATGTTTTTGGGGAGTGGAGGAATTATTTCGCAAGCTTGATGGTGTGATAAAAACCGAAGTTGGATATAGTGGGGGAGGTGTTGATAATCCTGATTACAAATTAGTTTCAAGTGGTTTGACGGGTCATGCCGAAACTATCGAAATAACTTTTAATCCACAAAAAATTTCTTACGAAAAAATTCTTAAATTCTTTTTCACTATTCACGATCCAACTCAATTAAATCGTCAAGAAAATGATGTTGGGAGTCAATATCGTTCGGAGATTTTTTATTTAAACGATAAGCAAAAAGAAACTGCAGAAGCCGTGATTAAAGCGGGAAATGCTTCTGGAGTTTTTAAAAAACCAATTGTAACTAAAGTTACCAAGGCCAGCAAATTCTGGCCAGCAGAAAATTATCATCAAAATTATCTACAAAAAAATCCTTATGGATATACTTGTCATCACGCCAGGGCAGAGTGGAAATTTTAATTGATTCCTTTTTTGAGAGAAAAGGTACCAGGTTACTTTTTAGGGAATAGAAAAGGTACCGGGTTGGCTTTGTTGCGTGGCTCTTTATATTATGCAATCTTGGTCTAATTATCCTCCCCTTGAGCGAGGATAGATGAACTAGAGAAAAGGTGCCAGGTTACTTTTTAGTAGAGTAAGATAATCGAGGTAAAATTCATTAGATTCTGGGCTATACTAGTGAAGGATGATGAGTTTATGGAATAGTTTTGAGTCGCTTTTTGCTTTTATATCTATATATTCTTAGACAGCTTCTTCAATTAAGTTGGTTGCAGCAGCAATTGCTTCTTTACTAATTACTTCACCAGATAACATTCGCGCGATTTCTATTTTGCGGTTTTTTTCGTCTAGTTTTTCGATTGTGGTTTTTATTTTATTTTTATCATTGGTTTTACTGATTTTAAAATGAATATCAGCTTTGGCGGCAATTTGGGGTTGGTGAGTTACTACTAAAACTTGAAGGTTTTTTGAAAGAATTTTTAAGCGTTTCCCAACCGCGTCAGCTGTGCTTCCACCTATGCCAGTGTCGATTTCGTCAAAAATTATAGTAGGCATTGATTTTACATCCATGAGTGCAACTTTTAAGGCTAACATAAAGCGTGAAAGCTCACCGCCAGAGGCGATTTTAGAAATATCGTCAAAATTATTTTTATTAATCGAAGATAAGAATCTTACTTTATCTTGACCATTTGGAGAAATATCTTCTGGCGATTCAGCCTTTAAATCAGAGACTTCAACTAAGAATTTAGTATTTTCCATTTTTAGAAATCGCAATTCTTCTTCAACTTTTTTTGCTAAAATTAGTGCTGCTTTTTTTCTTTTTTCACTAAGTTGATTGGCGATTATTTTGTAATTTTTTAGTAATATTTTTTTCTCTTCATCTAATTTATTGGTAAATTCTTCTTCATTTTCTATTAATTTTAATTTTTCTTCTGCGTCAAAAATTACTTGAGGAAGCTCTGCTGCTGTAGTGTTAAACTTGCGCGCTAAACTTCTAATATAAAAAAGCCTTTCTTCAATTTCATCTAAATTTTCTTCTCTATTTTGTAGATTTCTTGATAAATTTTCTATTGTTGATATTGCGGAATCTAGAGCGATATTTTCTTGATCAATTTTTTCACTTAATTGATCAAAATTTTCCTGCTCTTTTGGTAAATAATTTTTAATTATATTTTGATTACGAATTAAAATTTTCTGTGATGAAATCAGGTTGGAATTGGCTTCAAGTAAATTAGATTTAAACTCTGATAAAAAGTTTAAAAGTTTTTCTTTGCCGCTAAGTTGATCTTTTTTATTAATTAACTCATCTTCTTCGCCATGTTTTAAATTGGCATTTTTTAGCTCTTTAATGATATAATCTAAATAATCTTTTTCTCTTTGCGCTTGTTCCTTTTTTGCTTTTAATTGTGAAATTTTTTCTTCAACTTCTCGAAAGCTGAAATAAACTTTTTTAAGATCTTTTATAAGATTTTGATTATTAGAAAACTCATCTAAAATATGGCAGTGAAAGCTTGAATTTAAAAGACCTCTCTGGTCATGTTGTCCGTGAATTTCAACTAAATTTTCACCAATTTGGCTAAGTAAATTTATGCCAACTAAATTATCGTTTATATAGGCTTTGCTGCTAGAATTTTCTTGAATGGTTCTGCGAATTTGTAATAAATTTTCATTTTCAATATTTAATAAATCATTTTCTTTGAGTAAATTTTTACAAAATTCATTATTGGAAATATCAAATTCTGCATTAACTGTGGCAATATTTTTATCGCTTCCAATTAGGCGCAAACTAGAGCGAAAGCCAATAGCCAAACCAAGTGCGTCAAGCAGAATTGATTTTCCGGAACCAGTTTCTCCACTTAACACACAAAGTCCTAGCGAAAATTCAATTTCTGTTTTATCAATTAAAACTATGTTTTGAATTGAAAGAGATTTGAGCACTATTTACTTAAAAATTTAATTATTACTAAAACCATGTTCCAACTTGATGAAAAGCTGCAAGCGGATACATTTTTTATTGCTGATTTAAAAATGTCTCGTTTACTTTTAATGAATGATTCAAATTATCCGTGGTTAATTTTGGTTCCAAAAAAACCAAATTTAGTTGAAATAACTGATCTAATTTTTGACGAGCAAATTGTGGTTTTACAAGAGGTGAATTTAATTGCAGAAATTTTAAAGAAAAGTTTTAACGCAGATAAGTTAAATATTGCGAATTTGGGCAATGTAGTAAAACAGCTACATATTCACATTATCGCTCGTTTTAAAAATGATACAACTTTTCCAAAACCGGTTTGGGGAAATGCTTCAGCAATTCCTTATCAAGAAAAAGCGGTGCAAGATTTGATAATTAAGATACGGGAGCTCTTGCCACGCTAGCTTTTTGTAATGGCGAACTATTTTTTAGTGGCACTGTTGATGTAGAAGGCGAGGGGGGATGATAATATCTGGCAAGTGCTTCAGAAGCTTCAGAGGCAAATGAAGTTAAATTTTTTGCCTCTTCTTCAGAAAAAAATGTTCTGTTTGTTGATGCCAAATTTAATATTGATGAAATGCTGTGATTGAATAATATATTTTCATATTCTGTCATTTTGTGATGTTCTTTAAAAAAATTAATTGCCTCAATAAATTCCAGTGGCTTATGGTCAAAGTCTTTGCAAGCTGCCGCCGTAAGATCTTGAATTAGTTTAATCTGTTCATGATCTGATAGGTTTAAAACATTTGGTAATATCGCATAAACCACTCTAAAATAAACCTCTCTAGCTTCTGAATTAATTACAAAGGGCGCGATAGATTCTTCCCAAGATTCTGGTGGATGTTTTTCTAAAAATGATGGATGGAATTCTATCCTGCGAGATCGGCAATCATAATATTTAGCGTCAATTGTTGATGTCCAATTTTGACTGCTCAAATATTGAGATTCGCCAATAAAAGTAATATCAATCAAATCACCAATTTTCATTTTATAAGTTTTGGAAGGTGAGTGATGAGATATTTCAATAAGATCACGAATTTCTTCTGGTAAAATAGATTCTAAAAATGCTCTTAACCCTAATATTCCTTGAGTTCTACTTAAATCATCATTTAAAAAAGTAGCAATAAATTCATCAGAAAAAACCACTTGAAAATCCATATCTTTTGGATTCCTTGCGTAAAGAAATCCGCCGTAAAGCATTATTTTCGAAACTTCTTTCTTTGTTTTTAAAGTTTCAAGAAATTCTAATAATGGTCGAGGTATGACTGTGATGGAATAGGGGTTGAAAGACATAGCTTTTCGCGCAATTAAGGCGGTTTTACTAGCTTGTTGAAGTTGTATTTTCCTTACTTCTATTGATAGTAAAGGGGTTGAAGTAGCTTCAGACGTTGCGGATGTTGAGTGCGTGGTATCGAATTTTTCAACTAACTCTTCTGCCGCTGGTTTGATATCTGATTCCAAGGTTTCGTCTAAGGCTGAAGGTAAAGATGATGATGCTTGCGCAAGCATCGCTTTTTCACGCTTTTTCTCTTGTTTCTTTTTTTTCTTTCTTTCGTTTCTTTCTTCTTTTGTTCTTAGTTGAAGTGCCTCAATTCTTACTGCTTCATTCATTGCCTCCTCATCGGCTTTTGCTTCTTGTGCTATTCTTTTTGCTTCTTGCGTTATTCTTTTTACTTCTTTTTCTTCATCTTTTCTTTTTTTATCTTCTTCTATTTTTAGTTGAAGTGCTTTGATTTCTTCTGCTTTAGCCACTTTTTCTGCGGCTCTTGCTTCTTTCTTTTTATCTTCTGGTTTTCTTTCTTTTTCTGTTTTTGACTTACCGACTCCTTTACCTTTCGTAACATCAGGCGCTGTTAAATCTCTATAACTTTCAAGTGATCTTTGGCAATAATCTTTAAAATTATTGTGTTTTGCAAGAATTGGATCTTCAACATAAAGCTCAATTCTATTATCTGCGAGATATCTAATGTTTAAGCCAAGCGCTGGTGGTAATTTTCCAATCTTTCTTTTAGAAGATAAAATTATATTTCTTCCATCTAATGCAATTATGGGTGAATCATTTAAATAAAACACAAGCGCCAAAGCATTAACATCAATCTCTGCTAAATCTTTTGCTAAATTGTCATTATTATAACCAAAACCAAAGCTAAATCCGGCGTCCATTTCTTCTTTTTCAGTCGCTGCTGCAAATTCTGCTCTATAAGATGAGCTAAGAAGTTTTGCTTTGATATTGCGCTCAACTATTGGATAAAATTTGTTTTTTCTAAAAAAATCAGCAACAGAATCTTCGTAACTCAAAGATGAACCAAGAAAATTATTTTGAAGACAATGATTTTTATATATTTTTCTTAAAATTATATTTATTGATATTGGGCGCAGTGTTAATTCTGGGTCTGTGGCATTTAAGTAAATAAAATTATTAATATCTTCTCCAGATAAAGTTGTTCTTAGAGTGGATGGAGATAAATCTAAAATAGGAAACTCACTCTCATCACAAAAACTAAGCTCTGATACTAAATCTTTGTAAGATCTTGTTGCGGGATAGGTTTTGAGAATAAAGCGACGAAATATACTATCGTCGCCATCAAGATCTCTTAAGTGAGGTGCTAATTTGCTATGAGGTGGCGCGGCAGTTTGGATACTTCTTAACTGAATATCTAAGCTTTCAAGAACGGCACTTCTTTCAACTCCTAAATTTCTAATATCAGCAACCAGATTTTGCATAATCATTGGTGGCTTTAAATGCAAAAGACTTTGATCCATTAATTTTATTAACTCAAGCAACACTTCTGCTATGCGAGGAGAATCTGCAATAAAATCATTAAATAATTGGTTATGTTTACAGATTTCGCAAATTGCTCCAAAATAAAGATAAAAAGCGACATATTTTGATGTTTTATCAAGAACCTCTGGTAACTCAACCCCTTCTTCTTGTTCTGATTTTAATAAAGCATCAAATATGCTTAGTAATCTAAAGTTCTGTTTTGCTGTAAAATCAAAAGTTCTATGTTTAAAAATTATAGATAATATTTCTTCGCCATTTGAAATTGAGCTTCTCAATATAGCTAAATCTTCTTCATTAAAATTTCTTGCTAATATTGGCTTTGTGACAGAAAATTCTGATGATTCAGCTATAATGCTTTTTAAGACCTTATCAGATTCGGAATCTTCTCTATGATCTAAGCGAGACATATTTTTTTAATAAGATAAAATGCAAAAAGAAATTTTGATAAAACAACTTTTATATCGCTCAAATCACCGAGGATGTAAAGAAACAGATATTTTACTAGGTAAATTTATTGTGCAAAAAATTAATGAATTTGATGATGAAAAATTGTCGCTTTACAATGATTTAATCAATGAAGACGATCTATTGATTTATCATTGGATTTTAGAAAAAGCAACGGCTTTTACAAAATATTCTGAATTGATTAAAGAGATAAGGGATTTTCATGGGTTGTAGAGAATGATGTTTTGGTATTAGTGCCGGTTATTGTTGTAACCTCAGTTGCTACCATAATCTCAAGCTGTTACTCCGATCTTAAGTTGTTACCTTACTTTCAGTTGTCACCCCGACTTCAAGTTGTTACCTTACTCAACAAATTGTCACTTTATCTTCAAGTTGTTACCTTATTTCAGGTTGTTACCTTATTTCAAGTTGTTACCTTACTTTCAGTTGTCACCTCGACTTCAAGCTGTCACCTTATTTCAAGTTGTTACCCCGACTTCAAGTTGTCACCTTATTTCAAGTTGTTACCCCGACTTCAAGTTGTTACCTTATTTCAAGTTGTCACCTTACTTTCAGTTATCACCCCGACTTCAAGTTGTTACCTTACTCAACAAATTGTCACTTTATCTTCAAGTTGTTACCTTATTTCAGGTTGTTACCTTATTTCA
>CAMDMO010000048.1 GCA_945902255.1 Rickettsia typhi
TTAGTTAGCTTTTTTATCAACTAATTTATTTTTAGCAATCCAAGGCATCATAGCGCGAAGGTTTTCGCCGACAGCTTCGATTTTATGAGCTTTGCCTTTAGCGCGAAGAGCGTCAAAATTTTTCTTGCCAGTTTTATTTTCATTCATAAATTCGCGAACGAATTCACCTGATTGAATTTCTTGCAAGATTTTTTTCATTTCAGCTTTGGTTTCTGCGGTAACAATTCTTGGGCCGCGAGTTAAATCACCATATTCTGCGGTATTTGAAATTGAATAGCGCATATTGGCAATTCCACCTTCGTAAAGCAAATCAACAATTAATTTCATTTCGTGAAGGCATTCAAAATAAGCCATTTCAGGAGCGTATCCAGCTTCAGTTAGGGTTTCAAAACCAGCTTGAATTAAAGCGGTAACGCCACCACAAAGAACAGCTTGTTCACCGAATAAATCAGTTTCGCATTCTTCTTTAAAGTTAGTTTCAATAATTCCAGATCTTCCACCACCAACGCCAGAAGCGTAAGAAAGGGCGATATTAAAAGCATTACCCGATTTATCTTGAGCAACTGCAACTAGACATGGAACTCCGCCACCTTTAACATATTCGCCGCGAACTGTGTGTCCTGGGCCTTTAGGGGCAACCATAAAAACATCTAAGTCAGATCTTGGGTTTATAAGTTTGAAATGAACATTTAGGCCGTGAGCGAAGGCTAGAGCAGCGCCTTGTTTTAAGTTATCTTTTAAATCTTTTTCATAAATTTCAGCTTGTAATTCATCTGGAGTTAGAACCATTACAACATCAGCCCATTTAGCTGCGTCAGCATTTGACAATACTTCAAAACCGGCATTTTTTGCTTTTTGAATTGTAGGAGATCCTTCGCGAAGTGCGATTTTTACTTCTTTAACACCGCTATCGCGTAAATTTTGTGCATGTGCGTGAGCTTGAGAGCCATAACCAATGATGGCAACTTTTTTTGATTTAATAATATTTAAATCAGCGTCTTTGTCGTAGAATACTTTCATGATTTTTTATTTTAATTTTTTGAGGGGTTTTGAAAATATGGGGGTTTAGAATATTTGGGGAGTAATATCTTGTCAATTATAGTTTTTAAAAAGTTGGTTGGTGTGATGGCTTTGATAAATATTTTTTTAGTTGTATCTAAATTTGATGTTGTATGGGCGTGGTTTAACTGTTCATGCCTAACTTAAAACATTGTATGAAGTATGAGGGCGCGGTTATGTAAGCCACGCCCGGAGGTAGGCTTTAATTTAAAATTGAAATCTTGACGAAATGGACCCCGTCATTCGACGGGGTGACAACTAAAAGAAGAAGTAAAAGTTTAAAGAAGAAGTAAAAGCTTAAAGAAGAAGTAAAAGCTTAAAGAAGAAGTAAAAGCTTAAAGAAGGATAAGTCTTTAGCGGCTCATCAAAAAATCTACAAAAAACTATAAAGCTTGATTAATCACATTAGATATTTCCTCAACAAGGGCTTCGACCTCTTCTTGATTTCTTCCTTCAACCATAACGCGAATTAAATTTTCGGTTCCAGATTTTCTAACTAAAATTCTTCCTTTGCTTCCAAGTTCTATTGATTTTTTTGCAATAAATTCTTGTACAGATTTTTCTTCCAGAGGATTTTTTACGCCTCTTTCAAAGCGAATATTTTTTAAAATTTGTGGAGCTAGATCAAAAAGATTTAGCACTTCGCTAGTTTTTTTATTTGAATCACAAATTATTGATAAAACTTGCAGAGCGGCGATAAGCCCATCACCGGTGGTGGAATAGTCTGAAAGCACAATATGTCCAGATTGTTCGCCGCCAAAATTACATTTTGATTTTTTCATTTCTTCCAAAACATAACGATCACCAACTTGTGAACGAATTGTGGAAACGCCAATATATTGCAGATAATTTTCTAGTGCTAAATTAGACATTTGAGTAATTACAACGGTGTCTTTCTTTAAGTTTCCGTCATTGTGAAGTTTTTCGGCAATCAATGCGATTATTTTATCGCCATCAATAATTTTTCCATTTTCATCAACAATTAAAAGGCGATCAGCATCGCCATCCATAGCGATTCCAATATCAGCTTTTTCTTCTAAAACTTTTTTGCAAAGCTCTTCTGGATGAGTTGATCCACATTTATCATTAATATTAAAGCCATTTGGAGTAACGCCAATTTCAATAACTTCAGCCCCAAGTTCCCAAAAAATTTTAGGAGCAATTTTGTAAGAAGCGCCATTAGCGCAATCAATTACAATTTTTAAATCATTTAAATTTTTATCTTTTGGGAAAGAATTTTTTACAAATTCTATGTAGCGATTACTTGCGTCATCCAGTCTTTTTACTCTGCCAAAATTTTCTGATTTAGCCAAGAAAGGAGTGATATCGCCATCAATTAATTCTTCAATTTCACTTTCTAATTGGTCGCTTAATTTATGCCCGTCGCGAGTAAAAATTTTAATTCCATTATCGCAATATGGATTATGAGAAGCTGAAATCATGATGCCAATATCGGCGCGCATTGATTTGGTTAACATTGAAACTGCGGGAGTTGGAACTGGGCCAACTAAAAATACATCCATTCCAACTGAGGCAAGACCAGCGGTGAGGGCGGGTTCAATTACATATCCTGAAAGGCGAGTATCTTTACCAATTACCACGCGATGACGATGTGCGCCATCAATAAATTTTGCACCAATTGCCATTCCAACTTTTAGCGCAATTTCTGCGGTCATTGGAAATTTATTTGCTGTGCCGCGAATTCCATCGGTTCCGAAATATTTTTTGCTCATTTTTTGAAATGAAATTTTTTTAAAAGGAAAGCCGAGTATCTTTGACTTGGTGAGTTATTTTTTCAAGAAAATTTAATTTATACTTGTTTCGATATTTGTTTAAATCATATTTATTGGATAAAAATTCCCCATTAAAATTATCACATTTTTCGCTTAGATAAATATATTTTGTATGAAAAAAACTTTTTTTATTTTATCGTTATCTTTAGTTTTGGCGCTAGTTCCATCACTATCTTTTGCAAAAACAGAAGGAAATTATTTGGGGCTAAATCTTAATTTTTTATCTCCTAATTATAAATTTGGAGATAGCAGAAATGTTTCGCAAAGAGGAAATTCTTCCAACCTATTAGGGTCAGATGCGATTGAATCGGTTATAGGGCTAGGGCTTAATTATAAATATGCCTTTAATTTCGATGATTTTTTTATAGCTCCTGGAATATTTTATGATGATTATGGCGGAAAGCAAAAATCTGAAGATGTTTCTAGTGATTCATTTATTTTTGGAGCTAATAAGCCTTTAATAGCGATCAATGAAGCTTATGGCGCAAAACTTGATTTTGGCTATGATATAACGGAGCGCATATCTCTTTATACCTCTCAAGGAGGAGTAATGGTTGATTATCAATCTTATGCTTACACCAATCCAACCATAGTAACTTCTTCTAAAACTAATTATAACTATCAAGGTTCAAGCTATAAAAAACTTGGATTTTTTTATGGAGGAGGGATTTCGATTAGAGCTTGGGAAGGTGTTATTTTTAGTTTTGAGTATAACAGGCAGAGAGTTGATTTTAATGTGCAAGAAAGTGCACTATATTATAAAGATACCCTAAAAGCTAATCTTGATGTTTTTAGAATTGGGGTTGGTTATCAATTTTAGTAAGCCATTACAAATGGTAATCAAAAAAAGTTTTTAGTCTCATTTTAAGGCATTGTCATAGTAATAGCTTGAACTGGTCATAGTGGTTGTTTAGAAAATGAAGTTTTCTGACTTTTTACCTAGTAGATTTTGCAATAATTTTTGGTAATCCAAAATGTTTTTACTTACATTGCGCAAAATCTTTCTCAATTACAACAATCATCTCATGATTACTAAAAAGCTTCAATTAAGCTTTGCGTCCTTCGCATTACTAGCTTTATCTTTAAACAACTCTTATGCAGCTGAAGATTATGTTAATCCTAACCTTAGCGCTCAAGTAGATCTTAGCAGTTATGATGGTGTTTCGGTAGCAAATTCTAATGTTATTAGTTATTCGAATAATCAGCCATTTATATTATTAGATGGTGACTATGCAAATGGTATAACAATTACAAATTCTAGCACTGGACAAGTTACTGCAACCGATGACGGCGCAGAGATTGTGCAGGCTTTTAATTTAGGAAGTAGCTCTGCTTCAACTCCTAATAATATCACAATTAATAATAGTGGTATTTTTGCTACTCATGGAGATCATGCATTTCCAATTTATTTGGTAGGTACTTTTCTCAATCCTCCTTCTCCACCTCATTTTACTCCTTCAAATCCAACTCATTATAATTTTAATCTTAACAATTCAGGATCAATAACTTCTGATACACCTTTTTATGCCACCGTATATGCCGTTATGTATGATGATGCGGGAATTAATACAATTAATAACTCTGGCACTATTTCTGGTGGCGATAGAGCTATTGATCTAGTTGGTGGTGGATCTGCAATAATTAACAACTCCGGAACTATTAGCGGTACAAATAATTTTGCATCAAGCGTCACTGGCACTTTATATTTTTCTGGTATGGCATCGGCGGAAGTTACTAACTCCGGGGTAATCACTGCGGGAAGTGTTAGTAAAAACGCAATATTTTTTAGTGATGTCACTAGCAATGCCACAGTTAATATTCTTGATGGATCACTAATTACGGGAAAGATTGTTGGATCTAATCACTCTGGAGTAGTTAATACCCTTAATATCAAAAGCCACATTTCAACTAATCAATATAATGAATTATCAGGACAATTGGTTAATACATGGACAAAAAATCTTGCATCAGGTTCTGTATTTACCGTTGCAAATGGTGAAACCTTATTGCTAGCTGGTTTAAATATTTCTGGTGGAGATTTAAATGTTAATGGAACAACTACAGGAAGCGTTGAGATTGGCTCTGGTTCAAAGCTTAGTGGTATAGGAACTCTAGACTCAGTTACTATGTTATCGGGATCAACTCTTGCTGCGGGTAACTCAATTGGAACTTTGCATGTAAATGGTAATCTGGTTTTAAATTCTGGCTCTAGCGATATGGTTGAATTTAATGCCGGCTCAATGGATAAGGTTATAGCAACTGGCAATGCCATAATTAATGGCAACCTAACTTTAACTCCATATAGCTATAGTCCAGCTGCAGGATATTTCGTTACATCGCAAAATATAATAGAAACTAGTGGCACAGTTTCCGGCTCTTTTGCAAATGTTACAACTCAAGATAGTAATAGCTATGTTTCTAATATTGATTACGGAAATAATTATGTTAGAGCAACCGTTGCAAGAAAAGTTGGTAGCGATGTTTTGGATGCAAATATTTTATCACAAAATGCTGTTGGCAGGTTGTTGACGAAATCTATATCTGGTAAACTTTACAGCGCTAATCACATGGAAGATAAAAAGATTTCTTCTTGGTTTTCTAGCGGCGCAGTTAATAGTAGAATGGATGCAACTGCTAGTTCGGCTGCTTATTCATCGTCATCATGGGTGAACTCTGCTGGCTTATTAACGAGTCATGAAGGTTTACAATTGGTTGGAGGATTTTTTAACTCTGTTTCTAGTAATAGTCGCTATGTTTATTCTGGTTCAGACAGGCTTAATACCAATGGTTTGATGGCTGGTATTGGAAAAAATCACAATACTTCTTATGGCGAATTTTATACTTCTAGCCAAGTTGGCATAGGTTTTTATAATTTTGACAGCGTTCGAAATGCCGTTGTTAATGGCGTTGGTCAATCTGCAAAAGGAAGTGGAAATGGTAGCTTTGAATATTTAAATGCTGGAGTTTCTTATAAAGTTCCAACTATTTTAAAAGGTGATCTAAATTTATTTACATCATTAACTTTACAAAAAACTAGTCGCAGTCGTTGGTCAGAATCTGGTTTTAGTGTTGGAGATGTTTCGATTTCTAAATCATCAGCAAATACTGCGAGTTTTGAAATTGGCACTTCTTATCAAGAAGAAATTTCAAATGTTTTTAAACTGCCTCAAGGTTCGTTTTATAAGGTTGAGGTAAATGGTTATAAAACTGAGCTTAAGGGAAAAAAGAATGCAACCGTTTCTCAAGGGTCAGCTTCTTATGCATTATCTCCTCAATATCACCAAAATTTCTCTATAGGTGGAAGTGGTGCAATTTCAGTTCCTGTAACAAAATCTTCAACAGTTTCTCTTAAAGCTGAAAGAAGACAAAATGCATCTTTTAGAGAGAATCTGGGTAGCTTTAATTTTTTATATAAATTCTAAGTCCTTCAAACCAGAGCGCTGGGCTCGGTTTGTAACCCAGCCTTTGTGCTTATGAGACAGTTTCCCTATGTCTTGTTTTGAAATGCAATATAGTTTTAAATTTTTGCATGAAGGTGTGGGTGCGGTTATAAACCACGCCTAACTCAGGGGATGATCTATTTTTATCTTAAGCTAATCTTTAAAACTTCAACCGCTTGTAAAATAGAATCTTTCTTAACTCCGCCGCCCATAGCTAAATCTTTTTTACCACCACCACCTTTTCCTCCAATTGTTTCTATGACTGGAGTAATTAGTTTAGCTGAATCAAATTTTTCTAGTAAGTCATTGGAAAGTGCGACAATGGCTGAAACTTTATCATCTTTTGTTGCGAATAAAGCGAAGACGTGCAAGTTTTTAAATTGTGGTTTGTTTTTTATATCAGTGGTTATTTCTCGTAAATCTTTAGCGTCGATGTCATTAAAAATGTGAGAGACTAATTTTAGCTCACCAACTTCTTCTATCTTTATATTGTCAAGGTTTGACAAGAGAGTTTGTTTTTTTAACTTTTCAATTTCCTTATCTTTTTTCTTTAACTCTTGCTGTAAAATTTCGGCGAGTTTTTCTAGATCCTCTATCGTTGCAAGGTGGACCCCGTCATGCGACGGGGTGACGGTTAAAGAGGATGGGGTAATAGCCAGAGAAGGCAATGTTGAAGTTATGGAGCTTTGGGTTGTGGTTTCTAGTAAATTGACTTCCCCCCCTTTGTCACCCCGTCGCATGACGGGGTCCATCTCGTTACCATGAGATATTATTGAAATATCACTTAACTTTACACCACTAAGCGCGAAAATCTCTTGAGATTTTTTATTATTTTTCTCGATTAAATCTTTAACTAAATTCTTTAAATTTTCTTCTTGTTCAAATAAATATTTTTTTGCTTCATCACTGGTTCTAGCCTCAATTCTTCTAATTCCAGCGGCAATTCCTTTTTCAGAAATAATTTTTAAAATCTCAATTTCACCAGTGTTTTTTGCATGAGTTCCACCGCATAATTCAATTGAAGATCCCATTTTTACAACCCTTACTTCTGAGTCATATTTTTCACCAAATAATGCTTCAGCGCCGGTTTCGCGGGCTTTTTCAAGTGACATTAAATTAGTTTCTACAGAATTATTTAATTTAATTTGAGCGTTAACCAAATTTTCAACTTTTGCAACTTCATCAGCATTCATTGCGCGATTAAAGTTAAAATCAAAAGTGAAATATTCATCATCAACATTTGAACCTTTTTGCGAAATTGTATTTCCCAAAACTTCTTTTAAAGCCTTGTGTAGTAAGTGTGTAGCGGAGTGATTTTTAGCGCGGGCTTCGCGAGTTTTTTTGTTAACTAGAGCTTCAACTTCGTCACTAATTTTAAATTCACCTTTAATTTCTTCGATCAAATGAACGAATAAATTTCCAGCAAATTTTTTAACTTCTGAAATTTTTGTTTCACCATTTTTACCTTTAATAATTCCATCATCACCTTTTTGACCGCCAGAAGTGGCGTAAAATGGGGTTTGATTTAAAATTATTGCTTTTGGTTTTTCTAAAATTGCTAAAATTTTTGCTTTAGAATTTAGAGTTTCATAACCTAAAAATTTAGTTTCACCAAATTCTTCTTTAAGTTTAAAAAATAAATCATCATCTTTTTCTTCGCCACTTCCAACCCAGTTTTTTCTAGCGCGCTCACGCTGTGATTCCATTTCTGAGTTAAATTCTTCAATATTAACTTCAAGGTTTTTTTCTTTTAAAATATCTTGAGTTAAGTCTAGCGGAAAGCCGTAAGTGTCATATAGTTTAAAAGCAGTTACGCCAGAAAATTTCGCATTTTTATTTCGCAAAATTTCTTCTTCTAAAATTTTTAAACCTTTTTCCAAAGTTTCTCTAAATTTTTCTTCTTCATTTTTTAGGGTTTCAATAATTACTTCGCGAGCCCTTGATAATTCTGGATAAGCGCCACCCATCTCTTTAATTAAAGCATCAACCAATTTATGCATAGTAGCTTGTTTAGCGCCAAGTTTATGAATTTGACGCATTGCTCTGCGCATAATGCGACGCAAAACATATCCTCTTCCTTCGTTGCTAGGCATGATTCCGTCAGCAATTAAAAAAGATGAAGAGCGTAAATGATCTGCGATTATTTTAAATTCTGCTTTTGTCATATTATTGTGTTTAGTGCTTTGCGCTTATTACACCTAAAATGCTGGGCGTGGCTTACGTAACCGCGCCCACACGTTTTGTGTAGTGGTGATTAAGAAATAGCATGAATATATAATTAGGCGCGGTTACAAACTACGACCAGTGATAACGAAAACCGTGTGTTAATTCACTAAATTAATCGCAATTTCCATTGCCGGTCTTTTTCCCATTAAGTCTTCAAAAATCTTTAACATTTTTGAGCGAATTGATTTTTCAATTTCGTTTAAAACTTTAGTTTCATTTAGTTTTTTCTTCTTTTTCTTTAAAAAATTAAGAGCGAAACCGCCATTATCTAAATTTAATTCCTTAGCTTTGTTTTTTAGAAAAAATTCAATTTCTTTTTTAATTAAATCTTCTGATTCACGATCTTTTTTTAGGTCGTAAGATCCAACGCAGATAATGCGTGGACGAGAAACTATTTTTAGTGAATTATTTACTGCAAAGGAAATAATAACAATTCCAGCAAATTGTAATTTTTTACGCTCTCTAACTACTTCACCGTTAAAATCTAAAAGCTGTCTGCCATCAACGCCTAAATATCCAGCTTTAACGAAACCAACTTTTTCAGATAAATTAAGGTTTTCGCTGTCAATTCTAACTGCTAAACCATTTTCAATTTGAATAACTCTTTCAACGCCGCATTCGCTAGCTAATTCAGCATGAATTTTAGTGTGTAAAAATTCGCCATGAACTGGAATTGCAATTTTTGGACGAGCTAAAGCATACATTTCGCGCAATTCATCTTGTGAAGGATGGCCAGAAACATGGACGAAATGATCTTTTTCAGTCATTACATCAATTTGTTTTTTGGCTAATTCATCAAAAAGTTCAAAGATTTTTTTCTCATTTCCGGGAATAATTTTGGAAGAGAAAATCATTAAATCGCCTTTAGTAAAGCGAATTGTTGGATGGGTATCAGTTGCAATTTTTCTTGTTGATGCCATTGGTTCGCCTTGGCATCCGGTTGAAATTACTAAAATTTCTTTTTTAGCAAAAAATTTAATTTCGCGATCAGAAATAAAGTCAAAATCTTCAGTAAAATATCCACTTTTTTTCGCTACATCATGTAAGCGATGCAGAGAATATCCGGCTAAAACAACTTTTCTGCCAACTTCTTTAGCAATTCTAGCGATTGTGTGAATGCGCGCAATATTTGAGGCAAAAGTTGTAACTCCAACCAAGCCAGTTCTGCCAGCAATTAAAGCTTTTAATGATTCGTAAAGATCGCCTTCAGATCTTGAATGTCCTTCAGATAAAGCGTTGGTTGAATCGCAAATTACTACATCAATTAAACCTTGATCGCCATAAGCTCTAATTTTATCTTTGTCGGAAACTTCGCCAACTACAGGATTTGGATCAAATTTCCAGTCTCCGGTGTGAAGAACATTTCCTTTTTTAGTTTTAATAATTAGCGCCTTCATCTCAGGAACTGAGTGAGTTAGACCAATAAATTCAATTTGGAAGGGTCCAATTTTTAAATCGCGACTGCTATCAATTAAGTTAATTGGAACTTTTTTATCCAATTTAAATTCTTGTAATTTTGAGCGTAAAAAATTGCCGGCTAAAGTTGAGGCATAAACAGGAACCTCGAGTTCTTGCCATAAATGTTGAACCGCGCCTAAGTGATCTTCGTGAATGTGAGTGATAATGATTCCGAGTAAATCTTTTTTATGAGCTTTGATAAAAGAAATATCGGCAACCATCATGTCGATTCCGGGTTGGTTTGAAGCGAATCCAACCCCTAAATCTACCATCAACCATTTGCCATCTAAGTGGTAAAGATTAACATTCATACCAATTTCATTGGCTCCACCTAAAGGCAGAAAGAGTAAGTCACCGTGGTGTTTTTTTAAGTTTAAATCCATTATTGATTCATCCGATAAATAAAATTAAGACCATCTAAGGTCAAGTTTGGTTCGTAGTGGTCAACTAAATTACCCAAAGAATCTTTGAATAATTCACATAAGCCACCGGTAATAATATGTTGTGTTTTATAGCCTAATTCTTTTTCTATTCTTCCTATCATTCCTTCAACTAAAGAAATATATCCAAAATAAACCCCTGAATTCATTGCTTCAACAGTGGTTTTGCCAATTACATTTTTTTGTGATTTAATTGTAATTTTTGGTAATTGCGCCGTCATGTCGTGTAAAGCTTTTAGTGAAAGATTTACTCCGGGAGAAATTACTCCGCCTAAATATTCGCCATTTTTTCCAACTACATCAAAAGTTGTAGCAGTGCCAAAGTCAATAATAATTAAATCGCCACCAAATTTTT
>CAMDMO010000049.1 GCA_945902255.1 Rickettsia typhi
ATCATCTAATTTTACAGCAGAAATGCCGTCTAAAAATTTAATTTCTTCATAAGAATTGGGGCAAAAAAGCTCAATATTTTCCCTTTTTAAAATCTGATTTCTAAGCGCATTATGAATATAATAACTTTCAATAATTCGTCCAAAATTACCATTCGCCTCATCAACTTCAAGCCCAATAAAATCAAGGATAAATGGCGATTTATGGTCAGTTATTTTTATATCAGAAATAATGCCAGAATATTTTTCTACTTCATGAAAAATTCCAATTTCTTTAAATAATTCTATAGATGATGACGATATGGCGTAAGCTCTGCCATCATGTTTGCGATCTTGATTTAAGATGTCTTGCTTTTCAATGATTGCAATTTTTAAGTCGCTAGCAATATCCGCCAAAGCAAGTGCCGCGGTCATTCCAGCAAAAGATCCGCCAATTATCGTGATGTCAAAATTTGCACTCATAGCTTAAAAGTTAAAAAGGGTCTGACCGGAGTTGTTGCATGGCTAAGAAAAAAACTCAAGAGCCTTGAGGTCTTTTCTTAATAGATTTTTCTTCTTGGTGTCATCCCCGCTTAGGCAGGGATCCACGCAGCATCTGACGAATGTTAAGAATTATTTTTTATTTATTTAGTTTATAAACAACTAATAAAATAATACTGCGTTTTACCACCGCTGGATCCCCGCCTACGCGGGGATGACACCGAAAAAATGGTCAATTATTAAGTTGAATTGGTATAATTAGCCAATCATTTTTTTAGGATCAACCCACTCGTCAAATTGCTCTGAGGTAACTAGTCCCGAAGCAAGCGCTGACGCCTTTAGCGTCGTTCCTTCTTTATGAGCTTTTTTAGCAATTTTTGCCGCATTATCATAACCAATATATGGATTTAGAGCGGTTACAAGCATAAGAGATTGTTCCAATAATTCCGCAATACGCTTATGATTTGCTTCAATTCCAACCAAGCATTGATCAATAAAACTATTAATTCCGTCAGCTAAAAGATTAATCGATTCAATAACATTTCTAATAATCATCGGACGAAAAACATTTAATTCAAAATGTCCATTTGAGCCGCCAACGGTAACTGCTAAATGATTTCCCATAACTTGGCAAGCAATCATTGTAAGTGCTTCACATTGAGTTGGATTAACTTTACCGGGCATGATTGAGGAACCAGGTTCATTTTCAGGCAAGCTAATTTCACCAAGACCAGAGCGCGGCCCTGAGGCTAAGAAACGAATGTCATTGGCAATTTTCATTACTGAGGTCGCTAGCGAATTTAATGAGCCAGAAAAATTTACTAATTCGTCATTACAAGAAAGGGCAAAAAATTTATTTTTATTAGTATAAAAACTATTTCCATGCTCCAATCCTAATTTAAATAAATTAGAATCTTTAACCTTCCAAAACCCATCAGATAAGGTTGTGCGACCCAAATCTAAATTTAAAAGATTTTCATAAATTTTTTTAAAACCAGAAACTTCTGTGATTTTTTCAGCAAATTTTTTAGCAAATTCTGGATGACAATTTAGTCCGGTTCCAACTGCCGTGCCTCCCTGAGCCAATGCTACTACATAAGAAATTGATTGAGAAATGAACACTGACGCCGATTGCACCTGCACTTTATAAGCTGAAAATTCTTGCCCCAAAGTTACGGGAGTTGCATCTTGTGTATGGGTTCTTCCAATTTTTACAATATTTAAAAATTCTTTTTCTTTTTTACCCAACTCATTAGCAAATTTAACTAAAGTTGGCAGAAGCTTTTCGTAAGTTAATAAAACAGTGGCAACGTGCATTGCCGTAGGAAAGGTATCGTTTGAACTTTGCCCCAAATTAACATGATCATTGGGGTGAACCGGTGACTTTCCACCCTTCACGCCATTAACTTTTTCGTTTGCCACACTAGCAATTACTTCATTAACATTCATGTTAGTTTGAGTGCCAGAGCCAGTTTGCCAAACAACTAGTGGAAAATGATTTTGGTAAAACCAATCAAATTTTGCTAAAATAATATCAACCGCATCAACAATTTTATCCGCCAATTCAGGAGAGAATTTTTTAAATTCATCTGATTTTGGATCCGCCTTCATTAACTCTTTATTTGCAAGCGCCGCAGCTTTCTTAACCAGCAACATTGCGTGAATTACTTCCTTTGGCATTCTATGCCCCGGATTATCATTTTGAATTGGAAAATTTTGCACAGATCTTTGCGTTTGCGCTGCATAATAAGCATCTGCCGGCACTTTAATTTCACCAAAAGAATCAGTTTCAATACGAAAATTTTTTGTCATAATTTTTTTAAAATAAAAAGGGGTCTGACCCCTTTTGGTTAAAAGGGGTCTGACCCCTTTTGATTTTTATTTACTTAAGCAAATTTTTAAAAATTCCTTAGCGTCAAGACTTGCTTTGCCAACCAGCAATCCATCTATATTTGAAACCGCTAAAATTTCTTTTGAATTTTCAGCACTAACTGAACCGCCATAAAGAATGAAAAATTCACTCGCAACATTATTTAACTTTTCATTAAAAACTTTTTTGATGAATTTTGCAACTTCTGCAATTTGAGCCGCTGTTGGCGTAACTCCTGTTCCTATTGACCAAACTGGCTCGTAAGCAATGATTAATTTTTTAAACTTCACATCTTGCGGAACAGATTTCATGATTTGCTGATAGATAAATTCCAAATGCTTTCCTTGAGCGCGAATTTCCTCGCTTTCTCCAACGCAAATAATTGGACTAATATCTTCCGCCAAAGCAGCGCGAATTTTTTTATTAACAATCTCGCTAGTTTCAAAATGATTATTTCTGCGCTCTGAATGTCCTAGAATTACATATTGGCAACCAACTTTTTTTAACATTGCCGCACTAATATCGCCGGTAAAAGAGCCGCTTTTTTCATGATGACAATCTTGGCCCCCTAGAATAATTAGGCGCTGACTTAAAACAATTTTAGTTAATTCTTCATCAGAAAATTCAGCAATATTTTTATTTTCTTTAGCAACCGCATCTTCTAAATTTTTAAAACCATCTTCCATCAATTGTCCGTCAATATAATCCATTATAAATAATGGAGGACATAAAATTATTTTTTTATCACTAAAATCATTATCTTGATTTAAAAAATCTTCCATAAAACTATCAAGCCACAAATCAGCTTCTTCAAAAGCATGATTCATTTTCCAATTCGCTACAATGATTTTCATATTTAATATATTATTTGTTTTAACTGTTCACCAAACAAGTCTTTGCGCCATCCAAAGAGCAATTTATCAAAATAATCTTGATGACAAATTATCATTCTTAAGTCGTCACTTTTAATCAAAAACTGTTCTTTAAAATTTTCTTTTTCTGCAATATTATTAATTAATTTCTTTGCTTCTTGATAACAACCTTTTTGTTTTTCATTCATAAAAAAACTTTTTTCTTTTTCATAAAGAATATCGTCGCTAGATAATATTTTATCTATTTCTTCTAAGATTTTTTCATTCAAATTTAGGTCGCAAATT
Source organism: Rickettsia typhi (assembly GCA_945902255.1). GTDB lineage: Bacteria > Pseudomonadota > Alphaproteobacteria > Rickettsiales > UBA1997 > UBA2645. The sequence continues at coordinate 3,505 of CAMDMO010000049.1, forward strand.
TTAGTTACGGCAATCTTTTCAATCTCTTCATTTGTAATTAAATGCCTTCTTGGAACATTAATTTTTTTTGCCCAACTATCTCGCAAAATTGCTAAATTTTTAATATGAGTAATTTCTATTTCACTTTTATGTTTAAAGTTAAAATCTTTATAAAGAGTTTCGTCTTTAATAAATAAGGTTTTTTTAATAAAATTATCCATCTCTTCTTCATACCAACTTAAGCGCTGTTTTTCATCTAATATTTTAAAAAAAACTTGGTGAAGTTCTTCTAAAAACTCCACATCAAGTAAAGCATATTCTATTTGCTTTTCGTGAAGCGGCCTTCTTTGCCAATCGCTATTTTGCTGCCCTTTATCTAATTTTTTAGCAAAAATATTTTCAACCAAATTTGAATAGCCAACATTAAATCCAAAGCCACAAAAATTCGCCATAATTTGCGTATCAGAAATTTGATTTGGCAGTAAGTTTGATTGTTGATGAAAAATTTGTAAATCTTGCGCCGAAGAATGTAGAATTTTAACGATTTTGGAATCGGCGATCGCGGTAAAAAAATCTGATAAATCTAGATTGGAAAGACAGTCAATTATGAATGATTTTTTGCTTTTTTCAGAATTTTTAACCGCAACTTGAACTAAAGACAAAACAGGATAATAAGTGCTGCGACGAGTAAACTCGGTATCAAGAGCAACTATTTTTTCTTTTTTAATTAAAGAAATAACCGCATCAAGCTCTGATTTTTTAGTAACATAAATATGACCTTGCTGCATTTATGCACCCACTGAAACAGCTCCGGCTCCACCAGCTAAACTGGGGCCACCTTTACCAAAAGATGTTAATGTTCTAGCGGGCTGTTGCTGATTTGGAGCTGGAGCGGAACTTGGAACATCTGCACTACTATTGGGAGCCCCTCTTCCGGTACAACATTCATCTCGTAATTCTTTGGTTCTAGTTTCCATAATTTGTCTCTTTAAAAAATTAGCTTTTTCTCCGCGCTCTTTTTCAGACATATCTTTCACGCCGCTTATGTCAAAATGTTGGTTTTTTGCCATTTTAAAAATCATCTCTTGACCAACTATTTCTCTTCCTTTTTCTGACAAATCTTTTTTTTGCTCATCGTCGGTAACCTGATTAAATCTTTTTACCTGCAAATCTATTAGAGCATCATCACTCAAAGCTTCACCTTTGTGTTTTTGCTCTACTTCACGCCTAGCCGCATAAAAAATCGTCGCTTTTTCGTTTAAATCATTAAATAATTTATCATTTCCTTTGAGCATTTCAGCAACTTTGTAAGGATTTTTTATATCATTGGCAATTTCACGCAACTCTTTGCCATTGCCATTTTTAATTCCAGCAAAAATTTCTAATAATTTAGGATGTTTCGCCGCTTCAGCTATAAACTCAGATAAATATACTTTCGGGAAACTTCCTTCATAAATTTTCATTTCCTCTTTAACAAAACCTTCAACATTTCTAAGCAATGCCGCATCTTGCTCTTTAGAAAATGAACCAAATCTTTCTTTTATTGAAGCTTTTTGAGATCTTACAAATTCTCTACTTTTGCTCCATTGCTCTCTTTCTCTGTCGGCATGAAAAAATGAATAAAGTCCTAAAATAGCAATTGGTAAAATAGGCGATGATCCAAATGGCGCAAGGGTGTTCAAGGTTTCTTGCATAACAGTGCTTTGAATAACTGTAGTGAGTATATTATCAACGCCACTAATTCCAGGTATTTTAAAAACTCCCGCAATACCCTCATCCAAATGTATCAATTTTGCAAATTTAGCAAGTGGGCCAAAATGCTCATTGGTAACAATTTTAGCAATTCCATCTCCAAAACTAGTGCTTCCATCAAAAATTGGGCCAAGTAAGTCGGAAATTATATCGATATAATTAAATAAGCCAGCTCCTCCAATAAGAGCGCCAAAAGGAGTTGCTAGAGTTAAAACGAGCAATAGCACGCGATACTTATTGGTATTTGCCTCACTCATTTTAAGATCTTTTGCCGCCGCTATCATCGCTTCACTACTACTACTATCTCTATCATTAAAAGCTTTGATATTGGATTCATGCTCCTTGTTATAGGCTTCTATTTTTCTTTTTATTAGATCTTGCATTGCTTCGAAGCTTTGTTGATCTAATAAATCACCACTTGAAGCCAATAGATTTTGAATTGATTCAAGAGTGTTTTTATAATTAGACGCCTTAGGATCCAACCTTCTAACCAAACCAGCAATAAGCCTATTTCTTTCTTCTAAAAGCTTTTTTACACGACTATCTTGCGCCGCATCTTTCAAATCAGGATCATGCCAAAAACCAGCTCCAACACTCCTGCTTACATTGTTAAAAGCTTCAGCAAAGCTGGCGCCAAGATTTCCAAGGGTTCCCCTTTGAATTCCGCTTTGTTTTTTAACTATTCTTTTACGCTTTTTTAGAGATAAATCTTTGCCACTATTAATTAAAGTCTCAAGCCTAGCGTTATTGGCTTTAATTTTAGCTTCTAAATCAGCTGAAGCATTAGCAACATTTCGAAGCAACAAGTGATTGGGCATTCCACCCGTGTGCTTTAAAACTCTAGAGGTCTGTATTTCTTCTATTGTAATCTTGCTGCCACCCACAAGAGCATTGGAACGATCTCCTGGCACGCCGCCATAGCCATGCTTTTTCTCTTTCCATCTCTCTACTCTGGATAATTTTGGCTCGCGCAGCAACTGCTGATTAAATTGTTCAGCTAAAACACCAACATCAGATTTACCGGGCTCTGCTTCAAGCCTTCTTAGCTCTTTTGAATGAGAATCTAGATTTCTGCGACGCTGCATTAAATCTAATCGCTCTAATAGAACTTCTTGAGCGATTTTCATTTTATCCGTAAAATCTCTCGGGTGTTGTTTTACTAGGTTAATCAAACCTTTTTCTATAAAGGTAACATAGTCTTTTTCGCTGTAACCAAGCTCCCTCATCGCAACATCTCTTATCTTTCCACTCTTGCTATCTAGGCGATCCCCTTCAAATTGAAGACCTCTTACTAAAGATGATTTTACAGCCTCATCAACAATTTGCTGAACTCTTAGATCTTCTTTTATTTGAGCTTGTTTTTTAGCTTCTTCTTCAGGAGATGGTGGATTAACCACGCCTGTCGATGCTGCTGAAGGTGGATTAACCGCACCCGAAGCCGCTCCTGAATTTGATGCTGCTTGCGCCTTTATTCTTGCCTCTTCTTGTTTTGCAGCCTCTTCCTGCGCAGTTTTATCTACTGGATTTGCAGCCTTTCCTCCACCTTTATTTAATATTGCAGCCTTACTCATAGCTTGAAAAAATGTTAATGATTCCCATATAATATCAACTTTTTGAGGTCATTGCAAGATATTTTCTCACTTGCTTGACATTAACTAACCATAAAATAGATTTTGAAACAGTTGTTATTTTAAACCAAAAGAAATTTGAGGTGTTATATGATTAAAAAAATATTACTCGCTGCCGTAATTCTGTCAATCGCTTCGTGCCACAGCAAAGTAAAAGAAGATAAGCTTAAAATTGAAGATAATGCCAATGACGATAAAGCTGGCAATTACCAAACTCTTACCAGTGAGCAACAAGCTGCAATTCTAGATCAGCAAGCTCAAGCAAAAGCTTTAGAAGAACAAGCTAAAATGAATAAAACAGAAGAAGTTGAAGTTCAAGATCGCGTGTTCTTTGGCTATGATTCAGCAGAATTGAGTGATGACGCTAAAAAAATTCTTGATACTCAAGCTGAATGGTTAAAAAGCGATCCTGCAATTAATGTTACAATTGAAGGTCATTGCGACGAAAGAGGAACCAGAGAATACAACATTGCACTTGGCGAAAAAAGAGCTAATGCGGCCAAAAAATCTCTAGTCTCTCACGGAATTGATGCATCTCGCATTAAAACAATTTCTTACGGAAAAGAACGCCCTGCGTTTTTTGGAAATAACGAAGAATCTATGAGCAAAAATAGACGCGGCGTTACAGTGGTTAATTAAGAAAAATTTTCTTATCAAGACTAATTGAAAGCCACCCCTTTTTTTTCAAAAAGGGGTGGCTTTTTGTTTCAAAATAAATATTCTAAACCAAGTATCTACTGACACATTTTTACTTTGTCTTACCCTCCATCAGAAGTTGTCATAATTATATAACCACAGCCTTCTCCGCTAAAGAATTCATCTCACACCTATTTTGAAGATGTTTAAAATCTAATTCATCCATATTTTGGTCTTGAGCAGCGCAAGAATAAAAATATTTCACCTTACCATCTTTATCCGTCTTTTTTTGCAAACATTGTGCGCAAACGCCTTTCATCATGCATTGCATTGGTGCATTTAGACTAGTAATTGCAATTGGCGCATCGTGAATTGATTTTACTAAATTCTCATGGCGCAATTTTGCAATTTCAGCCATCATTTTATCATTGCCAATTGTAAATATTCGATCAATTTTTTGTGGATTTTTATTAAAATAATCTTTAATTGCATCAATCGCCGAGCCTTTAATTTGTAAGCTATTTTTATTATTTAAAATTAAATTTGGCTCTTCTTCGTCAATTGCAAAAATCATTTTATCGCAATATTTTTCCATCAATTCTTGCCTCACAACAAAGGAATTTTTGCGATAACCAGCAATAAAAATTACTCGACAATTATTTTGCTGATAAATTTTAGCGATAGTTGTTAAAGGCTGATTTCCCCTACCTCCGCCAATTAAAAGCACAGTTTCATTTTTGGCAATTTCTGTTGGTTTGCCACTTGGGCCCATAAAAATACAAGGCTCGCCAACTTTAAAATTTTTAATCAAATTGGTAGATCCCCTAGCTTCAACCACAATTGCACTGATTACTCCATTAACCCTATCAACATCTAATGCGGTAAGCGCAACACCTTCCATCGCTAATAAATTACCATTATTTTTTTGCGCTAATTTATGATAATTTTGCAAACGAAAAATATGACCAATTTCGGTTTGATTTGCTAAAAGCGGCGCCTTAACAAACACCTCAATTACATGATCTGAGAGGCGATTAATTTTTTCAATTTTAACCAAAAAATCTTGGTTAATTTTTTGCAAAAAACCATCATCAATATTTGCAATATCATTTTCGATCATTGCATTAATTTTTTTATAACCAACTTTCGCGCTTGCCATCGCCTTCACCACGCTTCCAGCATATTCTTCATTTACATCACCAAAAAAACTTATTTTTTTATTTTTTATATCCATACCATCTTCATTAAATGGAGATAGGTTTGGCGAGGTTCCAACCGCCATCAACAGTGATTTGCAAATAAATGTTTTATCTCCACAATTCAAACTTTCTATATGATTAAATTTATCAATATTTGCTCTTATCGGGGAAATATTTTCAATAAATTCAACGCCTTCTTGCAGCGCTTTTTCTAACTCTTGATGATTTAATTTATAAGCGGGAGAGTCTTGAATTTTTTTACGATATAAAATTTTTACACCGCCTAATTTTTTTAAAAACTCAGCATTTGAGCTTGATTTTAGAAGCTCTTCGTGATGTTGCAAAAATTCTTCAGCAATTAATTTTTCTTCTTCATTTAAATTTTTTTTAAATTCATCAAAGCCAATTTGATTAACTTTTTTTGTAAATTTTTTAATTTGCTCAATATAATAAGCTCCCGCTTCGCAAGCAGTGTCGATCGCAGTTAAGCCTCCGCCAATAACTAAAATTGGCATTCTAATTTGTAAATTAGCTAAAGAATCTTTTTTAAAAGCACCATTTAATTGCAAAGACATCAAAAAATCGGAAGCAAAACGAATGCCTTTAGAAAAATTATTTTCTAAATTAACAATATTCGGACGACCCGCGCCAATGCAGACTGCGATGTGATTAAAATCATATTTTTCAAAAGCAACTTTATCGGTAATTGATGATCCAAAACGAATTCCGCCAAACATACGAAAATTTTTTCTTCTCTCTAAAAGAAGGCGAATAATTTTTAAAAAATTCTTATCCCATCTAACAGTAATTCCATATTCAGCAACACCTCCAAAGCCTTGAATTAAGCGACTTGAAAGCGGTTCGTAAATTTCATCTAAAAATTTTATTGGTTTAAATTTTTCTCTATTCCCAAATTCATCAATGCCAGAAATTTCGGAATTTAATGGCTCAATTCTTAAGCCATCAATTGCAACCACTTCATGTCCAGCATTAAGCAAATAGTGAGAAAGTGTGTATCCAGCTGGTCCAAGACCGCAAACTAAAATCTTTTTATTTGATTTTTTTTGTGACAATGAAGAGTCAATGTTTAGCGGATTCCATCTGCTTAAAAGCGAATAAATTTCAAAACCATAAGGAAGCAACAAAACATCTTTTACAATTTTACTTTCAATTTGCGGAATATCGACGGGATCTTGTTTTTGAAAAATACATGACTTCATGCAGTCATTACAAATTCTGCTTCCTGTGCCAGCAATCATAGGATTATCAATAGCCGCCACACTTAGGGCGGCAATTGAAAAACCTTCAGATTTTAACAAATTCATCTCTGAAATTTTTTGATCCAAAGGACATCCTTTTAATTTAATTCCCAGTGGATCAATTTTGAATTCTTCAGCATTTTTTTCATGAAGCCCTGTGCGGCAAGAATCTTTTTTTTGCTTATGGCAGAATATACAATAGTTAGTTTCGCCTAAAACTCTATTTAGTGAGAATCCTTGATCTGTAAGGTTAAAACCATCTCGATTATATTTATTTTCTTCAATAGATTTTGGATTAACTAAATTTTGAAAATCAATTTTTTTAGGCAAAATAAATAATCCGCCACTTTTATGTAGTGCCCCTCCCTCTTTGCTGTAAAGAGCCCAAGCGGCATAAAGAGTTAAAATTTCTTCATCTTTTTTTTCTTCAAGCGCTATAAAAAATTTCTCTGCAAGTTTTTTTTCTAAATCATCGACATCAATAAATGAAATTTGTAATTGCTCTAAAGCCTCTGAGGCATTGAAATTATCTGGGGTTTGAGTAAATTTTTTTGCAACAATTCTTTGTACAAATTCACGACGAGTGTAATAAATTTTTTCTAGATCTTTATGCTGTTTTTTTAGCGCGTCATTTTCTTTTTTAATTGCAAAAAGTTCGATTAGAAAATCTTCTAAAACTCTTGCGGTTTCTATTAGGGTTTGAGATTTATCTTTAGAAGTTTTTACCTTCTCAAGATGGACCCCGTCATTCGACGGGGTGACAACTTGAAGA
>CAMDMO010000050.1 GCA_945902255.1 Rickettsia typhi
AATTTAGATTTGGTATATTACCTTCTACAAGATTTTCTATAACCCTCATTCTTAAATCTAAACTGTAAGGTTTTGCCATAAATTTCTTTAAAAAAACTTATTAATAGTTTTTTTATATTGTGGTGTCAATAGAATTTAGATTTGGTATAGAGTCGTAACTCAACAAGTTCTCATTGTATAAATTAAAAACACCAGTTCGTTGATAAAAATATACGATCCTCGTCATCTTTGGCTTGAAGATTGATGAATCTTCCCTAGGCGCGTCATCCTTGACCGCAGGTCGAGGATCTCAGGAATCTTGAACTACTTTATAGGGTGCTGAGCTCATGAGATCCTCGACCTGCGGTCAAGGATGACGTGTCGAGTGGGAATTGGCTTTTTTTATGAAAAACATGTGGTGCGGTTTTAAATCAAGCCTAGCTTAGGTTGGGTGATATGATTATTGCATTAATTCTGTTTCCGTTGCCTTTGCTATCACTTCAATATTTTCTACAACAACAGATGGTTTTGGTCTGGAAGAATTTCGTTTTGTAATTTCTTCTATCTTACTCGCAAGTCTTGAATCCTTAGTAGCATGGCTCAATTGAAATTCTCTTAAAGAATAATTTTGCTCTAAAGCCTCACAAATCATTGTGACACTTCTTTCGTCAGAAATTGTTAGTGGAAATAAATTAATTTCTTCTAAGCTATTGTTAGATCTAATTAAATCACTCAAGGCAGAAATTTCATCTAAGTCCATAATGGTTTTGTAACTAGCCATTTTTAAGTTTTTTAAGAATTTATTTTCTTTTAGAGATGTGAGAATGGCAATTTCTCCAGCTTTATCTTCAAGCATCCAAAAAACGGAAACGGTTTGAAGGGTGTGATTATTTTTTAGAGAAGTTGCAAGTTCTAAAATTTCTGCAGAGGCGCCGCCGTAAGTATAATTAAGTGAAAATTCATCAAAAAATCTATTATTTTCTCTAGCTAATTTAGCATAATTACTGATTTCTACTCTCTCATCATCCTTTTCCTTGCCTTTGTAATAACGCTCTCTAGGGGCTGCTTCTATTCCACCTTTAAGTAAGAATTCATACGAACGATTAATTGCTTGAGAAATTTCCGTTAGATCTATTTTGTGATCTGGATTTGGATTAAGATCGGGATGAAATTTTTTTATTAAATCTTTATAAGCTTTTTTAAGTGCCGCTTTATTATTAGTTAAATCTCCGCTTATGCCTAATATTTCCGAACTAGTTCTGCCTTTTTGAATTAGTGCTTTTATTGAATTTATATCTGCCTCAGTTGCAGTAAAATCTGTTTTGGTTTTAATAGTTCTAAACCAAAAGGCTCTTCTTGCCAGATCTAGAGCTATTCTCATGGTTTAAATTATTAAATTATATTTTTTAAAGAAGATTTATATGATCAAGAATTTTTAATCCATATCCTTCCAAGCCAATAACTGACTGCTTTGAATTGGTTAATAAATTCATTTCTCTAACTCCAAGATCAAATAAAATTTGAGCGCCAGTGCCGTAATTTCTTAGAATTTTTTCTTTATTTTCAATTTGATTTGTTTCGCTAAAAAGATGAGAAATTGATTCGCTGGGTTGTCTTATAATTACTAAAACTCCATTTTGACTATCGGCAATTTTTCTCATCGCTTTTTTTAATAAACCGGTTTTTGCATTTTGCGCATCTTCCAAACAATCGCTAAAAATATCTAAGTGATGCATTCTAACCAGTGTTGGGGCTTTACCAATTTTACCTTTTATTAATGCGATATGTTCAATATTATCTACTTTGCTTTTATAGATCACCAAATCAAATTCATCACCTTGTTTATTAATGAATTTACCTTTTTCTTTTACCTCAATTAATTTTTCATTTTTGCGGCGATATTCAATTAAATCAGCAATTGTGGCAATTTTAAGATTATGCTCTTGAGCGAATTTAATTAGATCTGGCATTCTGGCCATTGAGCCATCATCATTCATGATTTCACAAATTACGCCAGATGGATTTAATTCAGCTAGTTTTGCAATATCAACTGCCGCTTCTGTGTGACCAGCGCGCACAAGAACGCCGCCATTTTGTGATCTTAATGGAAAGATATGTCCTGGGCTAACAATTGCCTCTTTGCCATTTTTTTCATTAATTGCGTCGGAAATTGTTTTAGCGCGATCAAAGGCAGAAATTCCAGTTGAAATTCCTTCGCGCGCTTCAATTGAAACTGTAAATGCGGTTTTATGTCGAGATTCATTAGAAAAAGACATTAAAGGCAATTCAAGCTCTTTAACTCTTTTTTCATCTAGCGCCAAACAAATTAATCCACGACCATATTTAGCCATAAAATTAATTTTTTTATCATCGCACATTTGCGCTGGAATAACTAAATCGCCTTCATTTTCGCGACCCTCATCATCAACTAAAATAAACATATTACCCTTTTTTGCTTCGGCAATAATTTCAGGAATTGAGGCTAAATAGGTTTTTATAGTCATTTTTTAAATAGGTTCCAAAAGTCTTACTCTTGGGAAGTTAATTGTTGCAGTTGTTCCTTTTTCTAAGGTGCTTTCGATTTTAAATTTAGCTTGGTGAAGCGCAACCATTTTTTGTGTAATAGGTAGTCCAAGCCCAACTCCTTGTCTTTTATCGTTAATGTGACTATCCTTAACTTGACCATATTCTTCTAAAATTTGCGGAATATTTTCTTCTTTTATTCCAACGCCTTGGTCAATCACGGCAACAGATAATTCGCCAGAACCATTAACTTGTGTAACTATAGAAATTTTTCCGCCATGATGACTAAATTTTATTGCGTTAGAAAGTAGATTTAGCAACATGCGCTTAAACATTGATTTATCAGCTTTGAGCATATATTTATTGTGGAAAAATTTTGCATCAATTGTTATGTCATCTTTCTTTGCATCTGCAGCCACTATATCAATTGCCTCCTGAACTTCCTGCCCAATATCAAGCCTTTCATCATATAGCTCTGTTTTATCAGCATTTAATTTTGAAAAATTAAGTAACTCGTCAATTAACGATAATAAATGACGACCAGATTTAAATATTATGTCAGATAATTTTTTGTAGTCTTCACTAAGTGGACCATGAATTTCATTTTTCATTAATTCTGCATAACTCATTGCCCCAGTAAGCGGAGTGCGAAGTTCGTGACTCATATTAGCAAAAAAATTATTTTGTGATTTTTTAGCTTGTAATAAGTTGATTTTATATTCTTGAATTGCCAATAGTTGCGATGCAAGAGTATTTATTTCATAAATTTTTGTTTTTGGTAATAGACTCTTTACTTCACTATCACGATCTTGAGATATTGCGTTTGCAGCTTGTGATAATTTTAAAATTGGTGAAATAATAACTAATCTTAATGCGTAAAAAGAAGTAAATAAAATTGCAAATATTGCAATAATCTCAAATATTCTTGGATATAGTTCAGATAATAACTTTCTTTGAAAGAAAGAGTCGTCATATTTTGTAATTATAACATAAGGATATTTTTCGACATTTTGATAGAAGCCATAGAATTTATTATCTGAAAATAAAGAGTATTTCGTAATCTCTCCACTTGGTTTTGAAAAATTATAATGTGTTATAAAATTATTATAACTTTCATCGAGTAAAAAATCTTTTGAACTAATTACAATTTCTTTGTTTTTAATATCGTAAATAGCGAAAGAAACTCCGGTTATATTTAGGGAAAGCTCAAGTTTTTCGGTAAGTTTTTTAATGTTAAAACCAAAAATTGTCGCTCCCAAATAATTACCGTTATAATCTGCGATTCCCATTCCAGATGGAATAATCCAAGTTTTACTAACTTTGCCATAAACTGGTTTTCCAATATGAATTTTATTCGGATCTGATATTGTAAGAGAAATATAATCTCTATCGCTAACATCGATTGGTTTTACTATGCCTCTATCACTATTAACCGTTAGTTTTAATTTATTATTAGTCCAAGAAAACATATTCCATGGAATTCGGTTATTTACCTCGGAGTTAAGGCGAAAAGAAGATAAAAGTGAGCTAATATATCTTACATTAAGAGAGTCATTATCTCTTATTTGTGAGTTTATATAGTTCATTAGGTAGGCAGTATAGTCTATAGTATCAACAAAAGATTCGCTGATTCTAAGAGATTGACTTTCTAAATCTGATTTGATGTTTTTTGAGTAAATGTTCCATCTAAAATAAGAATATAAAAAAAATGTTAAAACGCTGATTGATATTACGAAGATTGTGAAATATTTGGAGATCGATAATTTACCTAAATGCATATTTATTTGATTAAAGTTAGGGTGAAGTGATAGCGATCGATGGTGCTGCTAGTCTAGAAGGAGTAAGTTTAGTGCTGGTTGGGGCAGTTCCGGGTGAAGGAAGCATAACGGTGGCTTGCGCTTTTAAATCTTGCATTTTTTCTTGTATTTCAGTATTACCTCTAACAGCTTTAGTTATTTCTTGAAAGTTAATTTTTTCGCCAGATTTTCCAATCATCTCATCTCTCAATGTAACCATATTTGTTAAAATTTTTGAGATTTTATGCACTACATTTAAGCGTGGCAATTCATATTTATCTGACAATTCTTTTACTGAATTATATATTCCCTTTAACTCTAACTGATTTCCTGATTCAAAATCTCTGCACATTGAGGATCTATGAGTTAGGCTATTATTTAGCCTTAAAATAAGATCATCTGCTGTTTTAAGGGTTCTTCCTGTAATGCTTTCTGATAGATTGTTTATTTCTGCGGCGACTGCTAAAATTACATTTTTTAATTCTAGATCAGCTATCATTTCCCCTATTGTCTTCCCAGTTATTGTTGATAAACCGCTAATAGAGGCATTAACTTGCATTTTTAAAAATAATTCCTTTTCTATTGAAAGTTCATCAACTGCAGTGCTAATTCCAGAGTTTCTGAATATATAGCGAAGGGCAACAACATTTCTTCCCTCTGTTGAAGATTGCATAGGAACTGAAATTTTCTCAATCGCGGTTGCAACATTATATGTATGGTGATCTATGCTTCCATCTGGGTCATAAGCTACACTGCATCCAAAGTTTAAAACACTTTTTACGACTTTTTTATTACGAGACCATGCAAAAATTTGATTTCCTTGATCCACACTGGCAAGAGCTTCTCCTTTTGCCCTAAACCAAAAAGGTATACCATTTTGACCAAATGTTATAGTTGTTTTTTTGCCATCTTTTTCTAGCCCTTCTTTTGATAGAATTTCAATTTTTTTCAAAAGATCTTTAAGCGTAGCTTGATCTTCATAGGCAGTTGTTTTTACGGCGATAAAAATATGATCTTGTTTACCCAACTCTTCCGGATTGTCAGAGAATGAAATTTCTTCATTGGTTATTGTATGAATATTACCATCTGGCATATTTAGAACTATACCTTTTTCCGCCATGGAACTTAGGCTTTCGCTGCCTTTTTTTCCTAAAATTGATATTTTTACCTTTTTTTCTGGCGTTAGAGTTCTGTTGTGAATTGCTATTAAACCAGCTAAGACAGCACTAACTTGTCCAGAGCCAATAAAAGTAATAGTTTGTAATTTTTTTGGTGATACCGCGCCACTTCCGGCTCCCGCAAACTCTTCCTCTGCGGCACTAGAGCTTCCCGATGTATCTGCGCTAGTTGCTGGTTCAGATAATATTTGTGGTAATTTCGCTCCACTTCCAGCTCCCGCAAATTTAGATAGATCTTCTCCTGCAGCTGTGTCAGCTGTTGACAATTCAGGGGCAGGAGTAGATCGTTCTTTAGCTTTTTCTCCTTCTTTTGTTGGTGTGGTAGGTCGCATATTTTATATAAATGCTGTTTCTTGTGACATTACCATCTCTTCTAGCTGAGTTTCGATAACATCAATTAAGGTTTTCATGCTAAATGGTTTTGTAACATATTTACTGCAACTCGATTCTTTTTTAATTTCTCTAATTTCTCTTGGAATTGCAAAAGAGCTAACAACAATTATTGGAATATTTTTTAAAATTTTATTTTTTCGCATTAACCTAGCAATATCACATCCAGAGAGATCGCAATTTAGTTTAATATCTAGTAATAAAATATCTGGCAATTCTTTTAACATCAAATCAATTGCTTCAAATGGGTCATTAATAACAAAGGGCATAATATCCATTTTTTTTAGAATCATCTCTAAATAGCTTCTGTTTACATCGTCATCTTCAATGATAGCAATTTTTAATTGTGAGCTTTTTTGCGACATTTTTTGTATATTTAAATATAATATTTAGCACTGTTAGCAAAGCTATTCAACATCAAATAACTTTAACAATAGTGCTAATTAATCATTTTTTTAGGCGCCATAGGTATCTAGCTAGCAAATCAATTTCCAGATTTACAAAATCATTCGTTGATAAGTTTTTAAAGTTGGTATTTTCCATACTGTGTTTTATTAAATTCACAGAAAAACTATCGCCCATAACCTTATTAATAGTGAGTGATACGCCGTTAATTGCGATAGATCCTTTTTTTGCAATAAATTTCATTAAATCTTTTTTTGCCTTGAAATCAAATTTCCAAGAATCTTCGATTTGTTTGATAGAAATTATTTTAGCGCAGCCATCAATATGACCCAAAGTCATGTGTCCACCAAGCTCATCACCAACTCTTAGAGCAAATTCTAAATTAACTAAATCACCAATTTTCCAGTTTTTTAAATTGGTTTTGTTCAGAGTTTCGCTAGATGCTTGAAAAGAAAAAATAACCTTTTTTTCTGAAGTTTCTTTTTTAATTAAAGTAAGACAAATGCCGTTGCAGGCAATAGAGCAGCCAATTTCAAGTTTTCTTTTTATTTCTTTTTTTATTGCAGAAATTTTAACTAATAGATCTTTTTTCGCGCTTTTTTTTAATTCTTCAATTATGCCAATATTGGTAATTATGCCGGTAAACATTGTTTTTGTAATTTAGCTACTTCTTTTTTAATTTTATTGATTGCACTTTCTTCGATTTGTCTAATTCTTTCGCGCGAGACTTTGTAAATTTGACTTAAATCTTCCAGAGTTGGCGCATTTTCTGATAATTGGCGCTGCATTATTATGTCTTTTTCTCTGTCATTTAAAGTTGCAAAAGCAATTTGAAACATTTCTTTTTGACGAGACATTTCTTGATTTTTTATTGCTATTTCTTCTTGGCTTTCTTCATTTGAGGCAATTAAATCACCAACTTCTTGAGCGCTATCGCCGTCACCAACCAAGTTATTTAGCGAAGTATCAGATTGTGATAGCCTTGAATCCATTGCAATAACTTCTTTCTTGGAAACATTTAAATCGCTAGCAATTTGGCTAACATTTTTATCAGACAAAGCATTGCCATTTGAAATTATGTTAATCTTTTTCTTGATTTTATGAAGATTGAAGAAAAGCTTTTTTTGCGCCGCAGTTGTGCCAATTTTAACTAATGACCAAGAGCGTAAAATATATTCCTGAATATAGGCTTTAATCCACCACATTGCATAAGTAGAAAGGCGAAAACCTTTGTGAGGATCAAATTTTTTAACCGCTTGCATTAGCCCAAGATTTCCTTCGGAAACTAAATCAACAATTGGTAATCCGTAATTTTTAAATTTTGATGCTATTTTTACCACTAAGCGTAAATGGCTTTGAATCATTGCTTTTGCAGCTTCTCGATCACCAGTTTTGATAAAATTAGATCCGTGTTGAAATTCTTCTTCTGCTGTAAGAATTGGAAATTTTTGAATTTCGCGCAAATATTGAAAGAAACCGTTATCGCCAGATTTTGTAAGGCCGGTTTTAATGCTTGGTAAAGAGATTGTCGTTTGAGTCATGATCGCCTCCTAATTTGGTCTGGATGTTGACTAATTTCGCTTAAATATAATTTATTTTTTAATGAAATCAAGTGCAATACTAGATTTTTGACACTCTCGGTTTTAATTTAAATTCCACTAACCGTAATGCCATATTTTTTACTCAAATATCTCATCACATCTCTTCTTTCTTCTAGTTTTAAAGGGCGATTATAGATTATAACTTCGGAGATTAACCCAGGAAAGCCGTTACTGCCAGCAGAAGTGGCGCCAATAGTGAGGCCGCTAATAACATTGCTGCCAGTTGATAATATGCCGCTAGGGCTTCCATCTGAAGTGTCGAGACCTATTCTAGATTCGGCGTTATTGATAAAAACTTGCGAAGCGCTTGAATTAAAATAAGCCGCCATTGCATAGTTTTTTCCAATTGAAAAATTTGCAGAATTATTAGCGGTAACAGTCGTGTCTGCTGTTCCAGCGTTTAGTTGAACTGTGGTTGAAGAGGCTAGGGTGATTAAAGTTAATCCATCTGATCCAGAAAAAATAACTTTACTAGAAAGTGTTGCCGTTGGGCTAAATACTAAAAATACAGTGAATTGTGAGTAGGTTCCTTGATAAAAAGAAGAAATCGCAATTTTACTCGAAGAGCTAGAGCCATCAAATTGAAGGCTTGGAATGTTATTTATGCCTACTGATTTATAAAGAACATTGCTTGAGGCGGTTTTGGTGAGTTTATTTTTTTGTGATATAATTGATCCAGGGCTTATATCGCGCCATTCGCTGATTTGAGAATTTTCGGTGGTTTCGGTATTTTTTAAGCTATCTATTAATGAAGTTTCATACCAAGCAATTAAACCATCAATTTTTGGCACTACTGATTTTGCGGTGTAAGATCTAGCGCTGGCAATTCTTGCTGAAGCTACTAAGGCTCCACCTTGCGTTATAGCAGCAATTAATATTCCAATTACTATTACCACAATTGACATTTCAAGCAAGGAGAAGGCTTTGTGTTTTTTTGTCATTTTAGACCTTCTTTTTAGTTATCTAAATAGTGTCGTCAAAAAGATTATAGAGGATCTATCTTTTTGACGACACCATAATGTCTTTTAAGCAAACCAAGTTGTAACCGGATTTTTAGCGGCCCTAACATCATCCAATCTTCTTCTAGGAGTTGAAACCGGATAATTATGAAAGCGATCACCTTTTCCTTCGCTAATTTCTTTGGCGATAAAAATCATAGTGTCAATAAATTGATCTATGGTTTCTTTGGTTTCAGTTTCAGTTGGTTCAATTAGCATTGCTCCTTGAACTACTAGCGGGAAGAATACGGTCATTGGGTGAATGCCATATTCAATTAAGGCTTTTGCAATATCTAGAGTTGAAATATTTTGCGCTTTCTGAATTTTGTCGGTTAATAAACATTCATGCATACAATTTCCTGAGAAAGGAACATGATAATAATCTTTTAATTTTGCCAAAATATAATTAGCGCTTAAAACCGCATCTTCAGCAACTTTTTGTAAACCATCTGCGCCGTGAGAAAGCATGTAAGTTAAGGCGCGAACATGCATACCAAATTGCCCATTAAAACCTTTTACTTTTCCAACGGAATTTTTTGGAGCTATTAATTTATAAGTTTCACCTTCTTTAATAACATGAGGAGTTGGTAAGAATTGAGCAAGCTCTGCACGCGCTGCAATTGGTCCAGAACCTGGGCCACCACCACCATGTGGGGTTGAAAAAGTTTTATGTAAGTTAAAATGCATTACATCAACGCCAATATCAACTGGTCTAACTTTTCCTACAATTGCATTATAATTAGCGCCATCGCAGTAAAAATATCCGCCAACTGAGTGAATTAAGTTCGCGATTTCTGGAATGTCTTTTTCAAATTTGCCGCAAGTATTTGGATTGGTAATCATAACGCCGGCAATATTGTGACCATGTTCGGCGATTAGTTTTTTAAATGAATCAAGGTCGATTAATCCTTCTGAATTTGATGGAATAACTTTAATTTGAAAACCGCAAATAGCCGCAGTTGCTGGATTAGTGCCATGAGCAGAATCTGGAATTAAAACGATATTGCGATTAGTTTCACCTTTTGCTTCATGAGCTTTTTTAATTACCAACATTCCAGCAAGTTCACCTTGAGCGCCAGCTGCCGGAGCTAGAGAAACTGCGGTAAGTCCGGTTAGGGTTCCAAGCCAATATTGCAAATCAAACATTAATTCTAAAGCGCCTTGAACAGTTGATTGATCTTGTAGTGGATGAATATCAGCAAATCCAGGAAGGCGAGCCATTTTTTCATTTAAACGCGGATTATGTTTCATGGTGCAAGAACCAAGCGGATAAAATCCGGAGTCAATTGAATAATTTTGGTTTGAAAGGCGCACGAAATGGCGAATTACCTGAGGTTCATTAACTTGAGGCAAGCCAATATTTTCACGCTTTTTTTGCCCAGTTCTAAGAGAGAAATTTGCAACTTCAGGCAAATCAACGCCACAAGCGCCTTCGCGAGATTGTTTAATTAAAAGTTCAGTTTCTTGGTTAAGTCCAATTTCTTGAGGAATGTAAGTCATGTTACTTTTTGTTTTGTTGTTTTAATAATTCATAAAGTGATTCTGGAGCAAGATCAGCCTCGTTTTCCCAGGCAATTGTGCTTCCGACAATTTTAAAATTTTTGAAATAATTGATGTCTTGCAATGGTGTAAAAACTCCACCTCTGCCCTTGAGTGTTTTTGCCAAATCAATTTCTCCGCTTTTTCCATCGGCAAACTTTAGCCAAACTTTATAATCTTCTATATATTTTGCGCTTTTAACTAAATAGTTGAGCATAATTACTCCAAAGGATTTATTTTTCTTAAAGGTTGACTTGTAGCTGCTAGTTTCCAGTCTTCC
>CAMDMO010000051.1 GCA_945902255.1 Rickettsia typhi
TTCTAATAGATTATGATTTTTTTCCAATACCAAAATTGAATCTGCAAAAAAGTTTCCTTCAACCGAAACCATGTGCAAAAATTTAGAACCGAAAATCCCAGCGAATATTGATCCAAAAGCTAAAACAAAAAGTGGAATTAACATTGAAAGTGGCGATTCGTGAGCGTGGTCAAATGTATGATGAGTAGCGCGAGTTTTGCCGTGGAAGGTTAAAAATAATAAACGCCAAGAATAGAATGCGGTTAAAAAAGCGGCAGTAATTCCAAGGCTAAAAGCTAATTTTCCAAAAGGGCTGTGAGACATGTAAGCCGCTTCTAAAATTACATCTTTAGAATAAAAACCAGCAAAAGGTGGGAAGCCAGCTAGAGCGAGAGATCCGATCCACATCATAACATAAGTGAAGGGAATTTTTTTCCAAATTCCACCCATTTTTTGAATATCTTGTTCGTGATGCATAGCGTGAATCACGCTTCCCGCGCCAAGAAATAAAAGGGCTTTAAAAAAAGCGTGAGTTGCTAGGTGAAAAATTGCTGCAGAATAAGCTGAAATTCCACAGGCAAAAAACATATAGCCAAGCTGACTGCAGGTTGAATAGGCAATGATTTTTTTAATATCATTTTGAGTAATTGCAATTGTAGCAGCAAATATTGCGGTTGCAGCACCAACGAGAGTAACCATTATTAAAGCAGATTCAGAATATTCAAAAATTGGCGAGCATCTTGCAACTAGAAATACGCCGGCGGTAACCATCGTTGCTGCGTGAATTAAAGCAGAAACTGGAGTTGGACCTTCCATTGCGTCAGCTAGCCAAACATGCAAACCAATTTGCGCTGATTTACCCATTGCGCCAATAAAGAGTAAGATGCAAATTGCATCAATATTTTTAAATTCAAAACCAAGAAGATTAAATTTATCTGTTAAATGATTTGAAACTTCTGCAAAAACCTTAGAATATTCAACCGTTCCAAAGGTTATATAAATTAAAGCAATTGCAATAATTAAACCAAAATCACCAACGCGATTAGCCACAAAAGCTTTGATTGCCGCAGCATTGGCTGATTGTTTTTTAAACCAAAAACCAATTAATAAATAAGAAGCAACGCCAACTCCTTCCCAACCTACAAAAAGCTGTAAAAAATTATCCGCCGTCACTAAAATCAACATGAAAAAAGTGAAAAGCGAAAGATATGACATGAATCGTGCAATCGATTTATCTTCATGCATATAGCCAATTGAATATATGTGAACTAGACTAGAAACTACAGTAACTACAACCAACATTATCGCGGTAAGACTATCTAATTTTAACGCCCAATTTACAGAAAAATCACCTGAAGAAATCCAACTAACTAAAGTGATAATTTCATTGGTTTTATGATGCCATAAATTAGTAAATATTGTAATTGCGCAAATGGCAGAGCTTACCAACAAAACACTGGTAAAAATTTCAGCAAATTTATCAGAGAATTTTTTAGCAAAAATTCTTGATGAAGCTCCAGAAATTAAGAAGCCAAAAAGTGGAAGGAATATTGTGAGTTTTAGAAGCATTTTGTTCAGTTTTTAAGTTGAGATTTTGAGAATGAGTTAGTTATAAAAAATAAAAGGGAAAAATCAAATTAAAATGTTTGACGAAATTTTGCGAAACAATTCTTTCTCAGGTTGCCATCCCCCGTCATTCTTGTTTAAAGCTGAGCGGAGTTTGTAACTCCACCCTAAAGGTTCATGCCATATTTAAACAATGTAGATTTTGAATTTTTTACATGAACATACTAGGTGCGTTTAAAAACCACGCCCAGCTATAGCATAATGCAGCCGCAGCCGAGAACCCAATCTACCAAAGCCCTGTCGCCCCAATACGAACATCACCTCTTCCATTCAAATTCCATACACCACCTATTGTATTACCCTTATCCGATGGATCATAGCGAGAATCTCCGGGAAGTTTTGGAGCCGTACCGGCAGTTTGCTGAATACCAACAACTGAGTGACGACAAAAAGCGTGCGCAGACCAAAATATTGTATTATAATCATTAAAATTTTTATCGATATCTCTTGAATCTTTCCAGTTAACTTTTTTTAATTCTTTTTTATAACGCTTTCTAATTACATCAAGATTTGGCTTAGAAGATGTAATATCAACATCGCGATGCCATGTGTAAAAAGCCATGTAAAATCCATTGGCGAAAGCGGTTCCTAAGCCAGATTCACAACCATGTTTCCAACCAAGCTCAAATCCGGGGCTTCCACCTTTTGGCATTTCTTTAAACACTACCTGACCCATGGGCTTATACCAATTATCGGCGCAAGAAGTGAGAAAAATAATTAGAATTATTGTGGAAAGTTTTTTTAAGAGAATGTTTATAATTCCGCGCCCAGAATCATCCTTCGACAAGCTCAGGATGACATTAAGTAGTAAGCTTAAGATGATGACATCGAGTTTGAGTGAAGCGACTTTCAATGTCATCCTGAGCTTGTCGAAGGATGATTCTGGGCACATAATTCTAGACACTTTTTTTCTAATCGTATTTATTGACCAAATAATTGACCTTCCGAACCACCAGCCCACAATGGATTAGCACCAAAAACACTGCCCCCACCTCCGCCAGACCAAGTTTTAAATAAAGAATCAAAACCTCCAGATGTGCTGTTTGCAACACCCCAAGTGTCGGCACCGCCGCCAAAAAAACCACCCCAATTATTATTAATATCGCCAGCGCTCATATCAAAAACTCCACTACCATTGCCATAAGGTAAAATATATCGATCAAAGGAAGACATTGCATCACCACCAACTACTTCAAAGAAACAAAAGTTATAGCCCCTGTTACGACCAAAGCGATATTCGGTATTATCAATCATTTTTGGATCATATTTATAGCTATAACGATGCCGATAAAGCTGGTTACCACGAGCATAGAGAACACTTTCGCAACCATCTTTAAAACCTTGCTTAAAAACCGGCGTTCCATCTGGAACCTTAACACTTAAACTTCCAAAAAGCGGGGTTCCAGCGCCTCCAATCCATCTGCAGGAAGAGATTTGCAACAAAATAAGAAATATAAAAAATTTTTTAAAATTCATAAATTTCTATATATATCCCCTAAATATAGAACCCCAAAGCGAACTTTTTTGCTTAATATAATCAATGCGATAACAATACCAAAAACCCACGCCCCAAGCACCTTTATAGTCTCCAGAACTCGCCATTTTATAACCGTCCACATCATTATTTTGGTAGAACATTTTATAAAAAGTATTACTGGCAGAAGCCATTCCAGAATTACAGCCATCTTCCCATCCTTGCTGAGCTTCAGGAGATGCGTCTTTCAAGTCCGATTTAAGCTCTTTACTTGGGCGCTGCGGCAAATGTTTACCAATATATCTTCCAGCGTCTCGACTGCAAGATGAAAGTAAGATGGCGATAATTAAAGTGATCAAAAATTTATTCATAATTATTGTAATGGCCCATATTGCATTGTGTGCATATCCACAAAATCTTGAATATAGAATCTGCAAGCAAACCATGCCTGCCCCCAAGCAGTTTGATATACCGGGTCATGTTGATAAATACCATTTCCAAGATCAGGGTTGCTTCCGGTTTCAACAGTATAACCATTGGCAAAACCACTCAAGCCTTTAGTTGCTATCGCACTATTGCAACCAGCATACCATCCGGCCTTATATTCCGGAGGGCCTTCTGGAACATCTAAATTCATAGTTATTGGCTGATAAAAGCCAAAGCTATGAGGAAGCCGGCATGACGACATTAAAAATAGAAGCAGAAAAATAGCAAATCTTCGATTGAAAAACATGTAAATATAATAAGATTAACCAACGTCCCAATCGAGAATATAAGTGCATTGCTCCATACCATCCCACCAACCATTGTCATAGTCGGCACTTTTGGAATTTAACTTAAAGTCATATCTCTCGCCAGCAAAGTCACTTAGCAAACCTTTTGAAACCGCGTCCCAAGCTGCACCACAGCCATCTTTAAATCCTTTTCCGTAATCAGTATCAGCCTCAGGAAAGCCTCTAACCCCAGTTAGTGGACGAGGTCTAATTCCCCAATTCCAACTTTTAGGCATAGAATCAACAAAAATGCCACAAGAAGTAAGAAATAAAAATAGTGTAAGTATAGATATTTTTCTTAAAACTTGTTTAGAATTTTTTTTATTTTCAGCTTTTGGCATTAGAAACTTTTAGTAAAATTTTATTCATTTCTTTAGATAGCAAGGAAAATCCGAACTCTCTTTCCATCTTCAAATAAGCATTTTTGGTAAAGATAGAGTAATCTTGGGGATTGTTCAAGGCTTTTTCTATAGTATTAGCTAAGGATAGAAAATTTTCATTTTTGAATAATAATCCATCTTCACCATCTTTGATTAAAAATTTTCCACCATCAGTATCAGAAGAAATTACTAAAGTTGAATATAAAAAACCCTCTAAAATCACCAAACCAAATGGCTCTTCGCGCGATGGCACGCAAAAAATATCAACATCTTGAAAAAAACTTTTTTTATCCACCACAACTCCAACAAATTCAAATTTGTCAGATATATTTTCATTTTTTACCATTTCTTTTATTTGATTAAGTGGCAAACCTTCACAAACTTCAAATCCACCAACTTTTAAATGAAAATTTATACCTTCTTTTGCCAAACTTCCGCAGGCTTTGATTAAAATGTCAAAACCCTTGCGCCATTCTATGCGACCATATATTCCAATTACCGGCACAGTTTTTAATTTCTTTTCTTGATAAGGGCGGTCAGCTTTAATTACATTTGGAAGTATAAAAGATTTTTCTTTTGCAAAGCCTGCGTCGATAACCATATCGCAAATTTGCTGATTAATATTTATAATATAGTCACAATGAAGTGAGTTGCGAAAACCAATGCCATGATTAATTGCAATTGATTTAGTTTTAGTAAAGAATTTTGCTATTCTCATCCATTTCATTATGCGATTAGAATGACATAAAATTATATCTGGACGAAATTTAGTTAAAACAAATAATAAGTTCAGAAAATCAAGAATTTGGGCAAAATTTTTTAATTTAAAAATTTTATTGATACCGGTAATTTTATAATCATCATTACCGTTATCAGATATTAATAGCGCAACTTCGTGACCTTCTGCGGCTAATATTTCTGAATAATTACGAAACACTTGGTCAACTCCACCAATTGACTGCGCATGAATTGCATTTAAAATTTTCATGTAAACTAAGTTTAATTTGTTTTGAATAAGCCTCTGGCGCTGTTTATTATGGCGCCATTAAACCGAGTGCAAAAATCACTACACTTTAAGTAATACAAACCTACTTCTCAAGAATCAACTCGAAGATAAAATGAGCTCAAAAATTACCATTCACAAGGATCGTGCATTATTTGAAATTAGAGGCGAAGATCGTAAAAAATTTCTGCAAGGATTGATTACAAATGATGTCAATAAGGCGGGGGAGAAAGATTTAATTTATAGTGCTATGTTAAATGCTTCTGGGCGCTTTCTCTATGATTTTTTTATTTTCGAATCAAGCGACAAGCTAATGATAGATTGCCTTGCATCAAGGCGTGATGAGATTTTACAAAAATTAAATTTTTACAAATTGCGTTCAAAAATTGAGATTATCAAAAATGATGAATTAGCTGTAGGGCAAGTTTTTTCTGACGAAGATTTATCTCTTGATGGCATTTTAAAATTTTCAGATCCTCGCAATAAAGAGTTAGGATATAGAATTTATGCGCCATTGCCACTTGAGAAAATTAATACCATTATCGAATATAGCGACAATTCTGTGGAATTAAATTCTGAAGCTTTTTACCACTACAAAAGAATCACTCTAAAAATCCCAGAAAGCGAGCATGACCTAACTTATGAAAAATCATTTATCGCCGAATTTAATTTCGATAATTTAAACGCCATTGATTATCAAAAAGGCTGCTACATTGGACAAGAGCCAACTGCAAGAATTCACCATTTAGGGCAAATTCGTAAAAAAATCATTCATATAATAATTCCAAAACAACAAAAAATCGAAAAAAACTGCGAAATAACTTGCGAAGGAAAATTATTTGGACTATGCTTATCTTCAGTTCTATATGAAAATAAGCTTCACGCTCTAGCTTTAGTAAAAATTCCAGAAAATCAAAATTCTGATATTCTGCCGAATTTAGAAATAGAAGAAAATCAAATAATTATTGTTAATTGATGCAGATTTATTTACCAATCGCTGAAATTCCGGTTAATATAATCCTGATTTTGCTACTTGGACTTGCAACCGGTTTTTTAGCCGGCATGTTTGGAATTGGTGGCGGTTTTTTGGCAACACCATTTTTGATGTTTATTGGAATTCCTCCAGCAATCGCAGTATCAACTTCAACCAATCAAATTATTGCCTCTTCGGTTTCCGGCCTTCTAGCGCATTTTCGTAAAGGCAGCGTTGATATAAAAATGGGAATCTTTTTGGTTATTGGCGGCTTTATCGGCTCTTCTTTTGGCGTTTCAATATTCAAACTTTTGCAAACAACTGGGCAAACTGATGTTGTAATTGCCTTAGTTTATGTAATATTTCTCGGCTCAATTGGCACGCTAATGTTGGTTGATAGCATTAAAACACTTATCACAAAAAAATATGGCGTTACTTGGGAAGAAGAAAACAACCCTCGCCTTGATAAATTTTTGCGAATGATTGATCGCTTACCTTGGCAAGTTTATTTTCCAAAATCAGATATTTCAGTCAGCCCAATTGTTCCGATTATTTTAAGTATTGGAATTGGTATTTTAGTTGCTTTAATGGGAATTGGCGGCGGGTTTTTAATGATTCCAGCAATGATCTACATTCTTCGCATGCCTTCAAATGTTGTGGTTGGAACCTCTCTTTTTCAAATTATTTTCATCGCCAGCAACTCAACTTTTTTACAAGCCTTAACCAATAATACCGTTGATATTGTTTTGGCGTTTTTAATGATTATAAGCTCTTCAATCGGCGCTCAGTTCGGAACACGCGCTGGATATAGAGTTGATGCTGACAGCCTCAGATCATTCTTATCGCTTTTAATTCTTGCCGTATGCACCAAAATGCTATTCGTGTTATTTTCTCAGCCACAATCTCTCTACACAATTGAAATTCTAAAGAGATGAAAATAATTTTACTAACCATCATTGCCGCCTTCACATTTCTACTCCCAAGCGCTAATGCTAGCCCTATCATTTCTGGCATTTCCACTAATGAAATTGATATTGATTCAGAATTTCGTGGCGAAAAAATTTTACTATTTGGGGCAAAGGGCGATGCAGGCAATATCGTTATTACAGTTAGGGGCCCTAAAAGAAATTTTTTAGCAGCTAAAAAACAAAAACTACTCGGGGTTTGGTATAATGGAGAAAGAGTTAAATTCGAAGATTCTTACTCTTTTTATTCACTATTTTCCACTTTTAGCAATCAATCTGGTGATTTTGACTCAACAGATGAACTTCTTTCTGAATTAGAAATTGGAAAATCCAATATTAAGTTTAAAACCACTAGCTCTGCAAATTCTAAAAAACGCGACGATTTACAGATTCAGCTTATAGACAAAATGGAAAGAGATAAACTCTATTCAACCGGCATGAATAAAGTAGAATTCTTAGATGAGACATTATTTAAAGTAATGCTGCACTTCCCAAAAAATATTGTCCGCGGCATTTATACCGTCGAAATTTATTTAATTAATGAAGGCGAATTGGTTTCCTTTCAATCGATTCCAATTAAAGTTGTTCAAGCCGGATTTAGCGCTAAAATTCTTGACTTTGCTAATCAAGAATCATTTTTATATGGCTTACTGGCGGTTGCAATTGCTCTTGTAGCAGGATGGATTGCTAACTACTTATTCGTTCGTTTCGTTGGAAAATAAAAACTACTTAAATTATGGCAATTATAAAAAACAGCGACAATTTAAATCCACCAATCATTATTTGCTGCGTTGATACCAGCAATGCCTCAGAAATCACGCTGCGCTACGCTTGCTATAAAGCAAAAATAAATGGATTTGCTATTCGAGCTTTAGCTGTTACGGAAGCTTCTCATAAAAATTTGTTATTCGGCTCAAAAGCAATTGGTAACGAAAAAAGACATTTAGTTGAACAGCATTTAACCAAATTAATTGAAAAAATTAGCAAAGAAACTGGAGTCACTCCAACAATTTCTATAAGAGAAGGCGATATTGTCACCGAAATTACTCGTGAAATTAAATTCACCCCTAACTGCGCCATGTTAGTTTTTGGTAAATCAATTAGCGCCTTAAGCGACAATACTGTATTACCAAAAATTACCCAAAAAATTGGCAATAAAATTCGCGTACCAATTACAATTGTTCCAGAAAATTTAAGTTTGGAATATTTGCAAATGATGTCTTAATAAATTTTTTAAATGCCTTTATTCCGCTCAATATTCACGATCTCATTTTACATTTCTCTTTCGCGAGTTTTTGGCTTTATTCGCGATATTTTGATTGCGCAATATTTAGGGGTTAGCGCGCTCTCTGACATATTTTTTGCCGCATTTCGCCTACCTAATTTTTTTCGCAGAGTTTTTGCCGAAGGAGCTTTCAACTCAGCTTTTGTACCCATTTTTATTGAAAAATTACAAAATAAAAAAGGTGATGATGAACTAGTTTTTGCCCGCAATATTTTCTCTATATTATTTTATATATTACTAATTTTTACCCTGATTTTCCAAATCTTCATGCCATTTTTTATGAAGGTTTTATTTCCAGGATTCTTTACTGACCCAGAAAAATCAAGCCTTCTCATTGGAGCCTCTCGCATCACAATTTTTTACTTAATATTTATTTCTCTAGTTTCTTTGTTATCGGGAATCTTAAACTCGCTAGGAAAATTCGCTGTTGGCGCAGCTTCTCCAATAATTTTAAATATCACTTTAATTTTTTCGATTTTTATTTTTGGACCATTCACGCCAAATTACGCCTACGCTCTTTCTTGGGGAGTTTTTGTTGCTGGAATTTTACAATTTATCTGGTTATTTGTTTTTACCTACAGGGCAAAATTTTTGCTCTACCCAACATTTCCACATCTAAGCAGAGATACTAAAAAATTCTTTAAAAAACTCTTACCCGGCATTATTGGAGCCAATGTATTACAAATAAATTTGTTAGTTGATTCTATTTTTGCCAGCTCAATTTTTGGCGCAATCTCTTATCTTTATTACGCAGATCGTCTAAATCAATTACCTTTGGCGATGATTGGCATTGCAATTGGCATCGCCCTGCTTCCAGCACTTTCTCGTCGCATCAAATCTAATGAGTTTGAAGCTGCAATTAAGTTACAAAACACGGCCCTTGAAGTTGGTCTAATTTTGGTAATTCCAGCAACCCTTGCTCTAACCTGTCTAGCTTTTCCAATAATTTCAACACTTTTTGAGCGCGGAAAATTCAGCGCTAATGAAAGTTTTTTTGTTGCCAAAGCTCTAATGTTTTACTCTTTCGGCTTACCCTCTTATGTATTGGTAAAAGTTATGGAGCCGGCATTTTTTGCTCGCGGCAACACTAAAACCCCGATGAAAATCGCCTTCATATGCCTAGCCAATAACGCAACTTTAAATATAATTTTTTCAAAACTAGGTTTTGGATATATAGGAATCGTGCTCGCATCCATCATTTCTTCTTATTTGAATCTGATTTTACTAACCACAATTTTAATCAGAAAAAAACAATTTTATTTTGAAGAAGATTTCTACAAGAAACTAGCTTTGATTTTAATTCCCTCCATCATGATGGCACTTACTCTTATAATGTTGCGCAATCATTTTGAAAAAAGCGATTTCTTTGGTAAAATTTCTGAATTAATAATTATGATTACCTCGGGACTTTTAATTTACGCCGTTGCTTCATATTTTTCTGGCAGTTTGAACATTTTAATAAAATCAAGCCTGCTTAAAAGAAAAAAGAACGATATTTTACCCAGCGCTTAAAAAATGACAAACTCCTCTCCCTGTCAATATTTTCCTACCTGCGGTGGATGCGATTTTCTAGATTTGAAAGAAAAAAAATATCGAGATTTAAAAAAAGAAAATTTAATTAATTTACTAAATCAAAATTCATTTTCGTCATCAAATATTGATTGGATATGGATTGATCCACACTCAAGAAGAAAAATAATTTTCCAAATCGATCATCAAAATAATTTAGGATTTTTTACAAAAAAAAGTAATTCGCTAATAAAAATCAACAATTGTTTTGTTGCTGAAAAAGAAATTTCAAATTTAATTCCCAAGTTACAAAATTTCTTACAACATCAGGTAAGTGGAATTTTTAATCAGGTTAGCGCAACCTTGTTTGACAGTGGTTTAGATCTAATTTTTTCTATAAAAAAAGAATTAGATTTTTTACAAATATCAAAATTAACCAACTTCGCTAAAGCAGAAAATATCAATATTTCCACTCGATTTAAAAACCATTTA
Source organism: Rickettsia typhi (assembly GCA_945902255.1). Lineage (GTDB taxonomy): Bacteria > Pseudomonadota > Alphaproteobacteria > Rickettsiales > UBA1997 > UBA2645. Next base: position 10,460 of record CAMDMO010000051.1, read on the forward strand.
AGTCCAATTTTTTTATCAAGAAAAAATCAAATTTTTTATAATAATTTTAGAATCGATTTAGACTC
>CAMDMO010000052.1 GCA_945902255.1 Rickettsia typhi
TTGAGTTATATTACCTTCTACAAGATTTTCTATAACCCTCATTCTTAAATCTAAACTGTAAGGTTTTGCCATAAATTTCTTTAAAAAAACTTATTAATAGTTTTTTTATATTGTGGTGTCAATAGAATTTAGATTTGGTATATACCAAAATCGCAGCAGGAAGAAAAAAGTGGGGAATGATTACTAACGAAGAAAGGTTTATCGTAACTATTTGTTTTTTACAGCAATCAAAAATTAATTTTGTAATAAAAGAAGGCTTTATTCAAATCATAGAAGAAGACGAGGTTAAATCTTTGATACCAATAGAGGAAATTACAGCAACTCTAACTCAATCTATATCTCGAATTGAAGCGGGAAAAAAAAGTCGTAAAGAGAGATTTGATGACTTGCTTGGTCGCGAAATACCAATTTACATCCCCATTCAAACACCTGGGCATTTTAGTTTACTTGCAATTGATCCTGTCAAAAAAGTTTTTCGCTATATTGACTCACTTAAAAATTCATCAAATGGCGATCTTCCTGTTATAGAAAAGCTTGATGAAACCTACAATCCACAAAAAGATTTGTTTGATAGTCTGAGGGAAAGTTTGCGAGAAAAAGGCTTTACACCATCCGCAACCAAATATAAAGCGCAACAATATTCAAAGACAATTCATCGCGAAAAAATTGAAATTCAAGTAGAAGGCATAAGAGATTCTTCAATTCTTACTCCATTAGAAAAGGAGGCTCAATTGCGAGATCTAATACAGGAAACTAGGGCGACAGCTCACGATGATGAATGTGGATTTATTGTTGCTGCAAACATTACTTCAATGATACTTAGTGGTGATATTGAAGCCCCTAACTCTATAGATCAGTCAGCAACATCAGATAAATTTATTAGAATGAGGCCATCTTTTGATAGATTATTTGCAACCCTTAGAGAGCGATCTGAATTCGTATCAGATTTTTCATCACCTTCCCTAACCGACTCAACATCATTAGAAGATAGGGTGGTTACAAAAATGTTAAACGATATTGCAGATAAAATTCTAATTCCAGAAGTAATGAATACAGTGTTAGTTTTTAACCAATCAAGAGAACTATTCGAATTTGCCTGGAAAGATCTATCTGAAGGAGCAGAAAAAGCGCTAAGAGAGTTTCAAGAGGTGGCAGGACATTTGACCAAAGATGAATTTCTTGATCACTACGCAACAAAGGCGCTTAAGATAGATTTGATGCTTCAAATAACAGAGCAAGAAGATGCAAACCGGACTACTATAGCACAACAATGGCTTAGCGAAAAAAGCAGAATAGACGCCATTGATAAACTTGGAGCCCCCAGAGTTGGCAACGAAGATACTGGCACAATTCTAGCAGGCGCATCCGCTATTAGATTAGAAAAACCACCTCAATCTCGCCGTCAGCGATTACGTTAAAGCTAAATTTTTATATTACTGAAGAATTTTTGCTACAAAAAAAGCCTCGCTTGCAGAAAGATATCAAGTCTCAACACTAGACAATAAGTCAATCATGTCTAGCGTCGAGACCTGACACTTTTTTTTAAAGAAGACAAGCTTGAAGAAGATTTGTCTTGTCGTAATTTCCAACACACCACTTAGCGCGGCGCAATTAAAGGAGGGACGCAAGAAAATGATGTTAAATATTGGAACCTCGAATAAAAAGTGACCTGGTACCTTTTTTCTTACCGATAAAATTAATGATCGTGAAATTTTTATGAAGGGGATTGATATTAGTTACTTTTATGAGAGGTATAGTGAGTTTAGGATTGAGGATTTGTAATTTGAATCTGCAAAGTAAATTGGATTTTATGGTTTATGGAACGAACCTGACCCCTTTGTTTTTATGAAGGGGATTGATATTAGTTACTTTTATGAGATAAAAGTGACCTGGTACCTTTTTTCTGGATTTGTAGTCACTGACCCTACTTTTAATCAGCGTTTTTTAGAAAATTTGGAGCGCACTAACGTTCAATATTCGGTTTTAAAAGTTGTAGGTAGTTCAATTCGTGATTTTTTTAGTAGAAAAGAAACCAGAGAAAATCAAGTTTCTGAAAGAATCGCTAAATATTGTTATCAAAGTTATTTAGTAACCGGAGAGCCGGAAAAAAAACCATCAAAAATGTTTTGTTCACAACTCGTTTTTCAGAATCTGCAAAATACTTTAGCGGAAGAAACGATTGGATTGAGAAAGTTGATGATTGGAAATGAAAGGAACTTCGAAGAATGGCGCGCTAATCATATTGATGAAATTCGCGATGCTGTAAAAAAATTTCCACCAGAATTAAAGCACGCCTCTTCTTCAATAACGCCAAATAAACTAGTAAAAGCATTATCATCTATTGCTGAGAGATGCAAAGAAGCTGTTTCAACCCTAACTTCATCAAAAAGTTCTAATGCGTCCGCTCCTTTGCAAGAGAAATCTAAGTCAAAAGAGGAAATCAATCCTACAGAAAAAGGTGCAAAAAAGACAACATGGGTTAGTAGAATGATAGCAAATAAAGAGGCAAAAAGTATAGCTCCCAGCACAAGGTAAAAAAAACGAGGGGGTCAGGTTCATTGTATAACATATAGAAAATTTTATGGGTTATATAACGAACCCCACCCCTTTATTCAAGGTTACTTTGTTCTGGAAAGTGACCTGGTACCTTATTCTGCAAAAAATCAGACATACCTTGGATGGTTAATTTAAGCCATTCAAAAAGAACTGCTTACGAAAGCAATTTTGGAAAATGGCAAGTAGAAAAAGCTTCCCGAGCTACTTTTCTCATCCATTAATAATGTTGAATTAAAAATCATAATTAACTATAATTCCTGCCTCGCTGTAGCGACAAAAAGTAACCTAAAATCTTTTTTCAATTCTAAAATTAGTATGAAAAATATCGATAAAGAAAGTTTAGATAATGCTTACCGTTTATTTGAAACAGGCGATATCGACAAAATTGAAGTCGGCACAACCGCAGGATTACAACAAATACACAAATATCTGTTTAACAATTTATATGATTTTGCAGGACAAATACGCAAAGATAACATTTCAAAAGGTGGTTTCAGATTTGCAAACGCCTTGTACTTGAATGAGGCTTTGATAAAAATCGAACAAATGCCCGAAAACACTTTTGAAGAAATTATCACCAAATATGTAGAAATGAATATTGCTCACCCTTTTATGGAAGGAAACGGCAGAACAATGCGCATCTGGCTGGATATGCTCCTGAAAACCAAATTAAAAAAAGTTGTGAACTGGCAATTTATTGACAAACACCTTTATTTACAAGCAATGGAGCGCAGCCCGATTAATAGTTTGGAAATAAAAACATTGCTTGCTGCTAACTTAACAGAGGATATCAATAATCGTGATGTTATTTTTAAGGGTATAGAACAATCTTATTATTATGAAGGGTATGAGAAAGGAAGGAATGAGTAGTTTAGATAAGAAAGTAGCGCCCTCATATAACGATACTGTGGTAATCAGAAAGGGATTACATAAAGGAAGAATTGGTATATATGATGATGACGATGATTGTGATAAAACAATAGTTTATTGTGGAGAAGTTCCTTTATGCATGATTGCTGGTGAGTATTTTATAATACCAAAAAACTATTTATCGATAGCAACCATATTTGATTTAATAGTGAGAAAACAAGCTATTGAAAAAAATTTATTCCAAATTACTAAAAGAAGAAGTCGTAACGATAAAAAAATAACAGAACTATTATTTGAGTATAACCTTATAACAACATCTTTATACGAAAGAGATAGAGAGATGAGACACGCTATACACAAAGAGGGAAACAAAAAGATATTTATTGCCCATTCAAGCAAAGATAAAAATCTTGCCAGAAGAATAACTAATGATCTAAAGAATATTTATAAATTCGATCCATGGTTCGATGAGATAAAAATAAAACCAGGCGAATCAATTCCTGCAAAAATTCAAGAAGGACTACATAACTGCGACTATATGTTAGTTTTACTATCAGAAGATTCAGTAAAATCAAACTGGATGAAAACTGAATATTCTTCAAAACTTTGGGATGAAATAGAGCAAGAGAGAATTTATGTAATTCCTTTGCTAATAAATACGTGCGAAATTCCTCAATTATTAAAGCACAAAAAGTATATAAATTTTGTAAACCAAGATTACTTGGATGCTTTAAATGATGTCGTGGATTCAGTTTATTGAAAAAGGGTGCAACACACACATAGAATTTAAATCAAAAGTAACCTGGGGCCCTTTATTAAAGGCAAAGAAGCTAAACTTCTAAGCCCGGGAAAAGATGGGAAAGGCAGAGAGGTTAGAATTCTTAGTGAGGTTATTTTGGAATTGCAGAATGTGAAAAGTAATAAGTAGTAAGGAAGGACCTAGCTTTCTGAGGCCTAGCTATAAAAAAAGTAGCCTGGCCCTTTTTCTTTATTAATGAATACTAAAACCTTAAACAAATGACAATAAAAATTCAACTTACAGAAGAATATAAATCTTTTCCAAAGGGCTATAAGTATGAATTAAATGGTGATTTGATAATACTTTCTGGCTTAAACGGCTCAGGTAAATCCCATTTGCTTGAATATATCAAAGGTCTTAATGGAGATGTAAATATAAATCCAGGAAGCATCTTTCTTGATGACTATCAAATATCTCCGGAAATGGTTATTATCCAAAATATTAACGATGTCCTCGAAATTCGTAGCACAGCAAATCATCATTGGTTAGATATAAGTAAAGATCGTCTGTTAACACAGCTATTTATAGATCTTAAAGGAAATGATAACAGCCTGACAAGATCAAAGCTTACAGGTTTTAATAAAGATAAAATAATTTCACTTAGAGGTGAGTTTTTAAACATACACAAATATAGTTCTACTTTTATCGAAATCACAAATGCAATTGAGGAATTTTTAAAGTTATCGGAAGACGAAAAAGAAATTACAGAAATAGAGTTTAAGGATATATTTAAAAATAGTATGTTGCTCTTGGAGGATGATAGCTTTCTTATTCAAATAGATAAAATATTTACAAATTATTTGACTTCACAACGAACTTTCTTTTGTACAATTTCGAATGAAAGACACGAAATAACACGTCAACACGCAGAAGGAAAGATAGATAGCACAAGCCACACAGATAAGATTACAGCACTAAACAAAAAATATTCTACCTTTGAAGAAGAAGCCCCCTGGAAAATATTAAACCCTCTATTAGCAAAGTTAAAAATAGACTACTATTTTGAAGAACCTCACTTAAACACCAGTGAAGATAGACTAAGTAAAAAGCCCACACTAGTTTCTACTACACTAGATAAAAAAAAATATGAAAATTTTAACTTTTTATCATCTGGCGAGAAAGCAATACTTCAACTTGTTTGTGCAAAACTCACCCCAAAAAGCAAGATAAAACTACTTCTACTTGATGAATATGATGCAATTTTGAATCCATCTTTGATTGAAATTTTTTATAATGTACTAGATGAATTTTTTATTCAAAAGGGAATTGTAGTAGTTATTGCAACTCATTCAATAAGCACAATTGCGATGGCTCTACCCTATGCAACATTTTATGAAGTTAATAAGACTTTCATAGAGCCAAGAATAAGAGAAATTAAAAAACACGAATATAAAGAATTCGAGAAACATCTAAAAGCAATTAAATTTGCAAAAAACTTAGAAACTGAGCTAAGTAAATACAAAAAACCCATATTGCTGGTTGAGGATGAATTAATAGATATTTATCAAATTGGATGGCTTAGATTAAAGGAAATAGGGTTTGAAAATAACAAACATGGCGAGGTTTTTAATAATCAGTCTAACTTTGTTATTCACCCAGCCAAGGGGGCTAATATCTTGGATTCTCTTTTAAGAAGTAGCTCATTTGAATTCATTAAAAGTGAAAAAATTCTAGCTCTTTTTGATTTTGATGAAAAAGGCGCAGAAATATTTTTTGAACGCTTAAGGAGTAATTTGGATATTTGGGATAATAATACGCACGCTTCCATAACAAAAGATACCTCAAAAGAAAATATCTTATTTGGAAATGAGACAGAAGGTTTTTATTACAAAAGAAAAAATTATGAAATATATGCAATAATTCTTCCCATTCCTGAAAGACTTAAAATTTATGCTAGCAAAGAATTTGGTAAAAGAAGTTGTGTTGAAATTGAAAATCTTCTAAGCGACAGATTTTTAGATTCTTGCATTAAAAAAGAAGGAGAAAATAGGAAATGGGAAAAAAATGGAGTTGGTGGCGGTAAATTCTTAGAATTTAATAGTAATCATAAGGAAAAAATAAGAAAAGCCTTATCTAATTCAACACAGGAAGATTTTTTGGATTTTAAAAAAATTTTTAATGCAGTCGATCAATTATTATTTCATAAAAACTATCAATCAAAATAACCCATCCCCTTCCACAACCCTAGATCTCATGAAGAAATTCTAAGAACGGTATACTTAATTTCAACTCTTACCCAAGCGACCCAATCTTTTCCAAGCAAATCACTTCTGTTAACTTCAAAAGCTTTTCAACATTTGTTGCTAAAATTTCTAAATCTTCTCTGGTAATACGATAGTTAGGATCATAGCGGCCGCCGATATAGGCGTATTCTAGAAGTTTGAATCTGGTCTCGTCATCTTTTGTTACCTTGGAAAAAATATCCTGCATTAATGCGCTATATTGCTGGGCTTGGTTGCCTAGGAATTCTAGGAAATGTTCGTTGGGGCTGTAGTTGGAGAATACTAATAGAACTGTTTTGTAGGAAGATTCGGCGGATTGGTGGAGGCTGAAGGCGGCGCGTTTGTTGTCGTTTTCGTTTAGGTAAAATTTATAACCTTTAAAAAACGACGTGGCGGCTTGGAACCACTCATCAAAATGATCCTGCGCAATTCTTTTACTTTCCTTCAGAGTTAAATTCCTTTCTTCCGCCAACTGAAAATTCCCTTTATCAAAAAGCAAAATTCCTTCTTTTTTAATATCGGAAAAAAAATATTGAGCTTCGGCAAGTTTGATATTTAAAGCTTCGATATCATGAGTAAGAATTTTTACTAAAGCACTGGGATTTAAATTTTTACATTCATCAGAAATTTTTTTCCATAATAGCGCATCAAGTGCGGTTTCTTTTTTGGAAGTAATTGCTAAAATATCATAATCTGAAGCGTGGCCTGATTTGCGATCAACTTTTAAATCTTTTTCTTCTTTATAATCACCGCGAGCGTAAGATCCAAATAGGATAATTTTTTCAACATCACTGCAATTTTTAAGAATCACAGCGGTAATTTTTTGCAGTTCGTCTTGTTTTACTTGAGCTAAATGTTCTAGAGTTTTTTGCATTTTGATTTGGTTTAGTTGGGGTTATTTGCTAAGAGGAATATTAAGTTTCGATGGGAAAATATGTCAAGGAATTAGGGGGTAAAGCATTTTCTCAGCGTCATTACATAACGCCGCCCAAGCGCAGTTAAAAACGACCTAATAACTTTTTGCTAAGCACCCTCCCCTTAAACAACCGCGCCAAATAATTTTCCTACAATTGCTGTGAATGCCATTGCGAAAGCTCCCCAGAATGTAACGCGGATAGCGGCGCGCCATATGTTTGACTTGCCTAACTTTGCACCGATAATTCCAAGAGATGATAATGAAATTATTGAGGTTATTGAAACCGTGGTGGTGATCATATTTAGCGGCGATATTAGTGCCATCAATAATGGCAATATTGCTCCTAAGGTGAATGTTAGCGCTGAGGCGCCAGCGGCTTGAAGTGGGCGGGCTTTGGTTAGGTCGGAAATTCCAAGTTCGTCATGAGCGTGCGCAGCCAAAGCATCTTTTTTCATTAATTGAATTGCAACTTCTCGGGCAAGATCTTTTGTCAGTCCACGCTTCTCATAAATTTTTGCCAATTCAGCTATTTCAAATTCTGGATTTTCTTCTAGCTCTTTCTTTTCTCTGGATAAATCAGCATTTTCAGTATCGGATTGCGAACATACTAAAAACATATTCTCCTGCCGCCATAGATATTGCTCCGGCAAGAATTCCGGCGATTCCGGCAATAATAATATCGCTCTTTCCTGCGGATGCCGCAGCAACGCCAATAATAAGACTTGATGTAGAAATTAAACCGTCATTAGCTCCAAGAACAGCGGCTCTAAGCCAGCCAATTCTGTTAATTAAATGACTTTCGCTGTGCAAAAGAATGCTTCTCATTTTTTATTAATTTATCTCAACCATAATTTCATTTCTGCGATTCCAAGGAAAGGTGAAAGGGTCGTTATAATAAGCGATAGTTTTGGTAGATTTTGGTTTTAGATTATTTTGAGCGATAAATTTTTCCAGCTCTAAACTTTGTTTGGCAAATTCTTTATCTGACCAACTGCCGGAAAATTTGATGGCTACTACTCTTTTAGAATTTTCAACTTTAAATTTTATTCTCTCATCTTTTGCTTTGGGTAAATTTTTTAAATTATATTTTGAAGGCATTGTGAAATTTACTAACCAAACTTCAGAGCCTTTTTGTGTTTGACTAACTGGCGCTGTCATAGAAATTTTTTCGGAAGATTTTTGCTCAACCGGAGAAGTCATTGCCACTTTTTCTTGAGCAACATTTTTACCAAAAATATAACCAGCTAAAATTTTAAAACCTTTTGAAGCCGCTTCTTTTCTGGTTCCAGACACTTCAACTTCAGCAATTAATTTTGGTTTATATGAACGAATCTCAATATTATCAACTTGCTTTTCAACCTTATATTTTGGCGTTTCATAGCCATTATAAAAACCTTCTTTTGTTGTTTTAGAGCAAGATAAAATTGTAATTAATGACAGTAAAATAAATGGAGTGCGCATATTTTTGCTTTTAAATTGTTATATAGAATTTCATATTCAAGTGAATTTGAATATAAGCTATATTATTCGTAAAAACTTAGTCCAGTCAATTCAGACAATATAAAACTCTCTGCCTCGTTTTAACATTATAGCCAAATTATAAGGAAAGGGGAGAAAGCGCCTTTTAAAGCAAAAATTTTAAATGGATTAAAACTTCCTCCTAGCTAATCTATACCAAATCTAAATTCTATTGATACTTTTTTACTTTGTCTTTTTGGTAAAAATTAAAACTTCTCAAAGCTTTAGTATATTTAATATAAAGGCTTTTAGAAGTTCTAATTTTTCCTCAAAAATCCTTCGTAAAAAAGTATCAATAGAATTTAGATTTGGTATAGACCAAACTAACTATTCATATAATAATTAATTTTCTAGCTTTAAATAATTTACCTAAAAATAAATCGCCTCAATTGATTTAAATTATTCCTTATAAAATATCAAAAATGATTAGATTAATTTTTTTAATAATATTTCTTATAGCAAAACCAAGCCTCGCCAATGATTTTGATAATTTAAAAACAATTGGAAAAACCCCTCTTAGCTTTCTTGGTTTTAAATTATATGATATTGAATTGAGAGGTGAAAAAACTGAATTTTCTTATGACCAAAAATTGGCAATCAAAATCAATTACAACAAAAATTTTACTAAAAAAGAGTTGATAGAAACCTCGATTGATGAAATTTGTCGCATCAATTCTCTTGATAAAAAAGATATTGAAATTCCTTACAAATCAAGATTTGAGACGCTTTTTGTTGATGTGAAAAAAGGTGATGAAAAAATTGCAATTTATAATCCAAAATCCGGTCTTGAATTATATTATAATGGCACATTAACTGGAAGAATAAATGACCCAATTTTTGCCAAAAGATTCATTGATATTTGGTTAAGCGACAAAGCTCGCTTTCAAAAAGCGCGCAATATTTTAATTGCAAAAAAATGAAAAAATTTTCTTATTCTTTTTTAGCTTTCTCTCTTTCTTGTCTAGGCATTCCGCTTTACATACATCTGGCTTCTTTCTATTTTAATCAATATCAAATTTCTTTAGCTTTAATTGGTTTAATAATTTTTATTTGTCGCATTTTTGATTGCATTTTTGATCCATTCGCAGGTTATGTTTGCGATCGCTTAATCTCTAAAAAAATAAGGCGCACAACTATAATTTTAATTGCCAGTTTACCACTTCTAATTAATTTTTATTTCTTATTTAATCCTTTTTATAAAGGTGAGAAATATCTTATTTACTGGCTTGGCGGCAATTTATTGTTACTTTATTTTTTCTTGAGTTTTGTTGTCATTAATTATGAAGCTTTGGTTGCAGATATAAAAGAAAAGCAAAATGACTTTATTGCCGCACGAGAATTTATGCAAATTATTGGAATATTAATAATTTCGATTTTGCCTTCAATAATTTCCAAAAAATATCAAATTTCTTACGATAATTCTTTAAGCTATTTGTGGATTTTTATTTTACCGTTTTTTGTTATTGGAATTTTTTTATTGCACAAAAACTTCAAAAACCTTGGAAAATCCACATCTAGCAGCCCTAGGTTTTCTTTGAATTTCAAAGAATTTAGATATTTATTTTTTATTTATTTTCTTAATTCAGTCGCCGTAT
>CAMDMO010000053.1 GCA_945902255.1 Rickettsia typhi
CTTTTTCCATAAATTTATTATATCTTTGCGTGTAGTGACCACCAAGATGTTGCATAAATTTACCCAAATTAGAATTGGGAGTCTGCAGCAATAGGTGATAATGATTATTCATTAAACAATAGGCGTGCACAATTACCCCGAATTTCTTACAAGCCTCCCCCAATATTTCTAAAAATACTTCATAACTTTTACTATTATGAAATATTTCATTTTTATCTATTCCACGATTCATAACATGATAATAGGCGTCTGGGTATTGCATTCTTGGCGGTCTTGGCATGTGGTGTGTTTTTGGTTTTTTAAAAAGGGGTCAGACCCCTTTGGAAGAAAAGGGGTCTGACCCCTTTTCTTAGACGTCTAGGTTAACCACTTTTAGCGCATTTTCTTGAATAAAATCACGCCTAGGTTCAACCACATTTCCCATTAAAATTGAGAAGGTTTGATCAGCTTCGTCATATTGATCAACTTTAACTTGTAATAAAGTTCTATTAGCTGGATCAAGAGTGGTTTCCCAAAGCTGTTCAGCATTCATTTCACCCAAACCTTTAAAGCGTTGAATTGTAACACCTTTTTTGCCGGCTTCTAAAATTATATTCATTAATTCCATTGGCTTATTAGCAATAAATTCTTCTTCACCACGGATGAATTTTACTGCGCCTGCAAAATCTTCAAAAATTTGCTCTCTAACTTGCGCAATAACAGAAACTTCTGGCAAATCAAAATAAGCTTTTTTCACTACATAAGAAGTTTTTACACCGCGAGCTTCTTTAATAACTTCAATATCATCCTCTTCGGTAATTACAGCCTTCCATGTAACATCTTCATCAGATGCTGCAGCAAATATTTTTTCAATTTTTGTAATTAAAGATTTAGTTTTAGCTTTATCTTTCATCCAAGATTTATCGAAAGCTCCAGCTAATGCTAAATTTTGCGCAATATCAATTGGAACCACACGAGAAAATCCAGTAATTAAATTAGAGAATTTTCCAAGTTTAGTTACAAAATCAAGTAAATCAGCGCCAGCTCTATCTCCAGCCTTTGATTTTAAAACTGCATTAGAAAGAGCGTTATTTACAATATAAGCCTGCCAAGCTTGTTCATTTTTTAAATAAACTTCGCTGCTACCTTTTTTTACTTTATAAAGCGGTGGTTGCGCAATATATAAATAGCCATTTTCAATTAATTTTGGCATGTGACGGAAAAAGAAAGTAAGAAGCAAAGTTCTAATGTGAGAACCATCCACATCCGCGTCGGCCATGATAATAATTTTATGGTAACGAACTTTCGTTGGATCAAAATCTTCTTTTCCAATGCCCGCACCAAGTGCAGTTATAATTGTTCCAATTTCCACTGAAGAAAGCATTTTATCGAAACGAGCTCTTTCTACGTTTAAAATTTTTCCTCTAATTGGTAAAATTGCTTGGAATTTTCTATTGCGACCACTTTTTGCAGAACCACCAGCCGAATTTCCTTCCACAATAAACACTTCACTTAACGCCGGATCTTTTTCTTGGCAATCAGCTAATTTTCCTGGTAAATTTGAAACTTCGAGAACAGATTTTCTTCTGGTTAATTCGCGTGCTTTACGAGCCGCTTCACGAGCTTGTGCCGCTTCAACCGCTTTACCAACAATAATTTTTGCATCACTAGGGCGCTCTTCAAACCATTGCGCTAAGCGATCATTCACCCAAGATTCTACGAAGGTTCTAACTTCAGAAGAAACTAATTTATCTTTAGTTTGTGAAGAAAATTTTGGATCAGGAACTTTTACTGAAAGCACGCAAGTTAAGCCTTCGCGAGCATCTTCACCAGTTAAAACAATTTTTTCTTTTTTAAATAATTTGCTGTCAGTAGCATAATTATTGATGGTTCTAGTAAGCGCTGCACGCATACCAGCCAAGTGAGTTCCGCCGTCTCTTTGACGAATATTATTTGTGAAACATAAAATATTTTCGTGATAGCTATCATTCCATTGCATTGAGATTTCAAGACTAATGCCACTAGTTTTTTCTGACGCAATTAAATTAATTGTGTCATGCAAAGAATTTTTACTTTTATCAAGATATTTAACATAAGCTTCAACGCCACCTTCATTAAATAACATGACTTCTTTTGGCTCTTCACCGCGCAAATCTTTTAGAATAATTTTTACACCAGAATTCAGAAAAGAAAGTTCGCGTAATCTTTGTTCAAGAGTTGAAAAATTAAATTCAGTAAAAGTAAAAGTTTCGCTTGATGGATGAAAAGTAACTTGCGTTCCTTTTTTACCATTAGCATCACCAATTTCTTTTAGTGGAGCAACTGAATCACCATGCTCAAAACGCATGAAATATTCTTTTCCATTGCGCCAAATATTAAGATGCAACCAATCAGAAAGTGCGTTTACAACTGACACACCAACGCCATGCAAACCACCAGAAACCTTATATGAATTTTGATCGAATTTACCACCAGCGTGAAGTTGAGTCATAATAACCTCAGCAGCGCTTACGCCTTCTTCTTCATGAATATCAACAGGAATACCGCGACCATTATCTTTAACCGTAACTGATCCATCGGAATTTAGCGTGACTAAAACTTCGTCGCAATGACCAGCTAAAGCTTCATCAATTGCGTTATCAACAACTTCGTAAACCATGTGATGCAAACCACTTCCATCATCAGTATCACCAATATACATCCCAGGTCTTTTTCTAACGGCTTCTAATCCTTTTAAAACCTTGATTGAATCTGCGGTATATGCATTGGTGTTGATTTCTTTTTCAAGCTTTTCAACTTCTTGTTTTTTAGTTGCCATTGTTGCAATTAGTTAAATATTTTGGGAATTGACTAAATAAGTTTAAATATGACCAAAGAGCTAGAATTTATCTAGCTCTAGAAGATGTGAGTATTATAAGATTTAAATCTTAAAAAAGAAGCGGTTTTTTGACTTTTAATATCCAAGCTTAATTTCGATCTCGGAGCCCTTAACATCGGCATCGACAGTAATTTTTTGCTCATAGCTTTTTATATAACAAAGAGCGTTTTTCTTATCTTGACAATAATAAATTGTACCTTGCAAAATATAGTCTTTTTTCTTGCTTAATTTTGGCAATTTCATTTCTTTATTTTGAATTTTATGCCAGTCTAAACTTTCAATTAAATTCGCTTCATTATCTTTTACCACTTCAAGCAAATTAACAAAACTCGGCCCCATATCGTTAATTTTCCATCCTTTATTAAGATTAATTTTTACCATAATTTCGCTATCAGCCTTAACCTTAGCAGTTTCCAATTTTTGCAAGTTAGGTAAATATTCTAAAAAACCTTCTTTTGATATTTTTAAAGGCGGCATAATATCAAGTAATTCTGAATTAAAATTACCGCGACTAACCGATATTATGCGATTATTATTTGAATCAGCGATATAAAGACGATCAAGAACAGATGCGATTCCATTTGGTTCATCAAAATGAGTATTTGCAGCGCTTCCAATTCCATCTCCCCTAGCTTTGCCACCAACTAAATCACGAATTTGTTTTGAAGAAAAATCATATTTGCGAATAACATGATTAAAACTATCAGAGATATAAATTCCCGTATCATCAACCATTAATCCCAGTGGATGCTGCATTAAAGCCTGATTTTTATCACCATTAACATGTCCAAATTTTAGCAAACTTACACCAATTAAAGTCTTAACTTCACCTTTTTCATCAATAACTCTAAGTGAATTACTTTTTGCATCTAGGAAGTAAAGTTTATTGCCATAAACCGCAAGATCTGAAGTTTGCGCTAGAGAATTATTTTCTTTGCCGTCAAACATTCCCTCTTCGCCATTTCCTGCCAAAACTGATATTGTTTGCTTGGTAATATTATAAGATAAAATTTGATTCGTTCCAGAATTTGCAATTACAATATTATTTTTATCTGGAAAAAATTCTAGATCAGAGGGAGAAGATAAATCAAAATTTTTAGCTTCCAAAACTTCGCCATTGCCGTCAACTATTTTTCCAACCATTCCAGATCCAATAAGGGTTGAAACCATGCCAGATTTAAAATCAACCACTCTTAAGGCGTGATTTCCACTATCTGCAATATATAATTTTCCATCATTATAGATCATTCCTTGAGGATTACTAAAAGAAGCCGCTTCAAAAGTGCCATCTTCAAAACCTTCTCTTTTAGAGCCTATTTTAGCAATAATATCACCAGATAACGAACTAACTATAATATTATTTTGACCGCTATTGGCGATAAAAAGCACTGGAAATTGGCGCGATTTATAAGAAAAATTATTTACATATTCAAGTTTGGTTGGAAATGTTAAAACCGTATCAGCGATAAAATTTTTCTCTAGAACTATCGGTAATAAATCGCGATTAATTTGATATTTAAATTTAGAAATTAATTTTTTTACACCAATCTTCATTTTTTTCACAGCATTGGCTCCGCTGTAAGTTTTTACAACTCTGCCATGAATATTAATTAAAACAAAAGTTGGCCATGATTTTACTGCAAAACTATCCCAAATTTTAGCATCAGCATCATTAATAACTGGGTGAGATATGTCATATTTTAAAATTGCCTTTCTGATTTCTTCAGGGTCTTTATCATTTATGGTTTTTCCAGAGTGAATTCCAATAACTGTAAGTTTACTTCCAAATTCTTTTTCTAATTTTTTAATTTCTGGCAGGGCTTGAATACAGCTTACGCAAGCGTATGTCCAAAAGTCTAATAAAATAACGCGATCTTCTAAATCAGAAACTTCTAACGGCCTAGAAACATTAAACCACTGATTATTTTCTTTATTGATAATTTTATTAATAGCGGAATTGCTGGAAGTGGTAGAGAAAAATATGTAAGAGAAAAACGAAAATAATCCCCATATAGCTAGCAAAGAGGCAATTACTAGAAGAATGATTGACTTTTCTCTTTGATTAATCTGCATTTTGGAGACTTGTTTTTAAAAGCGGGAGCGTGAACTTGATAATATTTGTGCTAATTGCCACAAATAATTAAGATCTAAAGCTGGGCTAAAAAATCTAGCCCAGCCGAGAATTTAACTAACAAAAGATGAAAATGTGTTAAACATTTTCGCCTCTTCTGGCTTTTTTTCTTCTAGAAATACTTTCTTCTTTTCTTCTTTTAATTTTTTCAGAAGGTTTTTCATGGGCTTTTCTTCTTCTAGATTCTTTTACTAAACCCTCTTTTTGGGTTTTTTTTCTAAAAGCTCTAATGGCTAGCTCTAGATTAGATCTGCCGTGAACTGTAACATCCATATCAATTTACCCCCTTTTGTCGGTCTCTTTAAATTTTAATATTAATTCTTTAAACCATTGGATCTATCCATGATATATTACCATCTTTGCGATGATATACCACATTTAGTCTTTTGTTTTTTTGATTGATAAAAACAAGCGCTGGAAGATTAGCTAAATCCATTTTCATGATCGCTTCTTCAACACTTAATTCTTCAACAGCAGTTGTCTTTTCGGTTATAATAGTAAGCGATTTGTTATTGTCAGCAATATTTTCAGATTCTTCGCTTTCCATTTCTTCAAAAACATTATATTCCGTTGGAGGAAGTATATATTTCATGCAGTCTAGAGCTTTGTAATTTGGCTCAACAGACTTTAAACCACCGCCATGATGACGATAATTTTTTATTCTTTCTTTATAACGACGAAGTTGTTTTGTTGCTTTGGCAGAAGCTTCATTAAAACAACCATAAACATCACCTGCTTCAGCGTCACTTTTTACAGTGATTCCGCCTTTAACGCCCTCATTTACCGTAATTATTGCTTTAAATAAATTTCCGTCTTTAGAAAAATGCACATCGGCATTTACTGCTTTATCAAAATATTTTTTAACTGATTTTACTAAATGCTCTTCAACATAACTGGTTAATGATTGACCAATATCCATGTTAGAACCGACTACTCTTACTTGCATAGTTTTTTTCAATTAAGGGTTAATACCATTTCCACTAAATAATACCACATTTAGCCTTCATCTTTTTGGTCTAAAATTTAAGTAAAAAACCTTTCGTATATCCTGATACGAGCGGTTTTTTACTTAAATTTTATCCTCAAAAATATTTCGACTAAATTTGGTATTATTTAGTGGAAATGGTATAAAAATCTAACAAATTTGATGCATAACATATTGAAGAATGCCACCTAACTTGTAATATTCTACTTCATTTCCTGTATCAAGACCACAAGTTAAAGTAACTTCTTCTCTAGAGCCATCAGCTCTAGTTATAATACATTTTATATCTTGCTTTGGCTTGATGCTAGGATTTATTCCCAAAATATCAATAGTTTCATCGCCAACTAGTTTTAAACTTTTGCGGCTTTGAGAATTTTGAAAAACTAACGGCATAACTCCCATGCCAACTAAGTTTGAGCGATGAATTCTTTCAAAGCTTTCAGCAATTACTGCTTTTACTCCAAGAAGATAGGTTCCTTTAGCGGCCCAATCACGAGAAGATCCTGTGCCATATTCCTTTCCAGCAAAAATTACCAATGGAATATTTTTTTCTTTATAAGCCATTGCTGCATCATATATTGACACAACTTCTTTTTGACCAGTAATTTTAGTAAAACCACCTTCTTTTCCTTCTAACATTTCATTTTTAATGCGAATATTAGCGAAAGTGCCTCTCATCATAACTTCATGATTGCCGCGTCTAGCTCCGTAAGAATTAAAATCTTTTTGCTCAACATTTTTTTCTTTCAAATAAGCTGCCGCTGGAGACGAATTTGAAATATTTCCAGCTGGTGAAATATGATCAGTGGTAATTGAATCACCAAATATTCCTAAAACTTTTGCACCCTTAATTTCATTGGCGTTAGAACGATTAAGATCATCAAAGAAATTTGGCAAACGAATGTAAGTGCTATTTAAATTCCAGTTGTAAGTGCTTGATTTTTCTACTTGAATTTTTTGCCAATCAACTCCACCAGAGAAAAGATCAGAATATTTTTTTGCAAAAACTTCACGGGTAACAAAGTTATTAATTACCTCTTCAACTTCTTCATTGCTTGGCCAAATATCTTTAAGATAGATTTTTTTACCATCAATTGCCGTTCCAATTGGATCTGAAGCAAGATTTATTTTTAAACTTCCAGCTAGAGCATAAGCAACAACTAGTGGCGGAGAAGCTAAATAATTAGCTTTAACTAGTGGATGAACCCTGCCCTCAAAATTGCGATTTCCTGAAAGAACAGCGCCAACTAATAAATTTTTTGCTTTAATTGCATCTTCAATTTGATTATGAAGTGGTCCAGAATTTCCAATACAGGTTGTGCAGCCATATCCAACAACATTAAAACCAAGTTTATCAAGATAGGTTTGTAAACCAGAATTTGATAAATATTCGCTAACCACTTGAGATCCCGGAGCTAGAGATGTTTTAACATGACCTTTTACTTTTAGACCATATTCAACCGCTTTTTTTGCAAGCAAACCTGCGGCAGCTAAAACAGATGGATTAGAGGTGTTAGTGCATGAAGTAATTGCAGCAATCACAACATCACCGTCAGTTAAGTCGCTATTTAATTCTGGAATGAAAGTTTTTCTTTCGTGAATTGAATTTAATTCTTTTTGTAAAGTAATGAATGAATCACCAACCTGATCAAGAGTAACGCGATCTTGAGGTCTTTTTGGACCAGCTAGACTTGGCTTAATTGTTGAAATATCTAACTCTAAAATATCACCAAATTCTGGGGTAAAATTATAATCTTCAACAAACATTCCTTGCGCTTTAGCGTAAGCTTCCACCAGCTCAATATTTTCTTGGCTACGAGCGGTAAGATTTAGATAATCTAGGGTAATTTTATCAATTGGAAATATGCCACAAGTTGCACCATATTCTGGCGCCATATTCGCAATAGTGGCGCGATTAGCTAGTGAAAGCGATGCAAGAGCTGGTCCAAAAAATTCAACAAATTTTCCAACCACGCCTTTTTTGCGTAAAATTTGCGTAATAGTTAAAACAAGATCAGTTGCAGTAACACCTTCTGGTAATTTTCCAACTAATTTAAAACCGATTACTTCAGGAATTAACATTGAAATTGCTTGACCAAGCATTGCCGCTTCTGCTTCAATTCCTCCAACACCCCAACCTAAAACTGCTAAACCGTTGATCATGGTAGTGTGGCTATCAGTTCCAACCACAGTGTCAGGATAAGCAATGGTTTCGCCATTAATTTCTTTTGTCCAAATAACTGAAGCTAAATTTTCAAGATTTACTTGGTGACAAATTCCGGTTCCAGGTGGAACAACACGAAAATTATCAAATGATTTTTGCGCCCATTTTAAAAATTCATATCTCTCGAAGTTTCTTTCAAATTCTAGATCGGAATTTTTTTGAAAAGATTCTTTTGAGCCGGCAAAATCAACTTGCACCGAGTGATCAATCACCAAATCAACTTGCACTAGAGGATTTATTCTTTTTGGATCTTTATTAGCTTTTTTCACCGCATCACGCATTGCTGCTAAGTCAACTACTGCAGGCACTCCCGTGAAATCTTGCATTAAAACTCGCGCTGGACGATAAGCAATTTCAATTCTTTGATTATCATCTCTAACAGAATCAATAACTGCGGAAATATGTTGGCTTAAAACTGTGTTTTCATCAAAATTTCTTACCAAATTTTCGAGTAAAATTTTTAAACTAAATGGAAGTTTTGAAATATCTTTTCCAACTTTTTTTGCCGCTTTTTCTATTGAAAAAAATTTATATTCTTTTTTGCTAGTTTTTAATGAAGATTTTTCAATAAATTCTGAAGACATAGACTTGAAAATTAAGAGTTAGTTGCGCTTACCAACCAATTTGGATTAGACGATAAAAGATCTTTTTTAAATACCCAAATATCAGTTAGCTGATTAATTTCATCTTTCTTACCATCAATAATATTACCTTCTTTATTCACAACATAATTAATTTGTTTTGAAATAAATTTAACTGAAATTGTCGCATTATTTTCAAACAGACTTGCTGCAACTATTTCGGCTTTCTCAAGAGCGATTATGTTAGTGATTAGAATTTTTTCCTGAGATTTTCTTTGATTTATTGCAGCTTCAAAATCTTGATAAATTTTATCTGCAAGTAATAGCTTTAAATTAATTAGATCACCTTGAGAAAAGGCTTTTATAATAAGGTCGAAGGCATATTTGGCACCTTTTAAGAAAAAATCTGCATCAATTTTACATTTTTCTAAAATTTCAATAAGATTCGCACGATTTGATGAATCTAGAGAATTAATAATTTCTTCATTTGCAGGATTTTTTTCTTTTAACTCTAGAGGTTGAACTGTTTTGATTTGATTTTGCGCAGCAACGATTTCAGATTGTTTAGCGGCTATTTTTTGACGAATTTGTTTCAATTCTTCTTCATCAACTTTTCCTAACTGCTGGTGAAGTTTGAAAAAAATGTAACATGCAACTGCAGCAAAAAAGATAATATCCATATTTTTAATTTACTGCTTTTTAGATATTCTATTTAAGGAAATCTTTTAATGGGGCAAGCGACGGGGCTCGAACCCGCGACCCTCAGAACCACAATCTGATGCTCTAGCCAACTGAGCTACGCCTGCCATAAATTAAAGTGATGTTACGAAATTTAATCACTGCAGCTTCTTTGTCAAGAAAACAAAATAAAATCCCTAAGGATTTTATTGGGTTTTGATAAATAAAAAAAGATATTTGTAACGCTTACTTGTTTTGAATATTTTATTTGCTAGCACTTAACGCCACTATTTCATCATCTCTTTCATTTCACCTTCAATTCTATCTTTATCCATTTCACATTTTTTAACATCATTTTCAAGATCCTTAACTTCTCTTTCTAAAGATTGAAGCTTATCTTTTTCACTTGCCGTTAAATCACCTTTTGCTTTCAAGCTTTGAATTTCCATTTCTTTAACTTGTTGATTTAATTTAGCCATTTTCAACTTACCACTCACTTGATTTTCACTCATTTTCATCTTGGCAAGCGCTGCTTTATCTACTGTATCAACAGCACCTTCAGAAATACCCAATAATACATTCGATCCTTTTAAGCCAATGTCAGGAGATTTTAATAGCACATCTGAAATCGACGCTCCAAATTCCACTTTAAAGTCAGTTGCCATTAATCCTGCAGGCTTTTCTGGATCTAGTTTTGTGTGAAGCTGCTCTATTTTATCTATAGATTTGGTGGCTTCTTGCAATTTTTCTAATATTTCTTTTGCCTTTGCTTCTATTTCTTTCGCCCTTTCTTCTCTCATTTGCATAGCAGACTCTCTATCTCTGATGTCTGATTCGATTGCCTTAGTAGCATCTGATTTTTCTGGAATCGTTGTAGATGGAGCTGCTTGAGAATCTTGTGTTTGAGAGGCTGCATCTTTTGCACTCTCTGGTGCAGCAGCTTTTCTTGAGTCATCTCCTTGGTCTTGAGGTATAGATGAATCTGCAGCGCCAT
>CAMDMO010000054.1 GCA_945902255.1 Rickettsia typhi
CTTCCTCCTTACAGTCCAGACTTTAACCCAATTGAACAAAAATGGAGTCATGTAAAAACACATGTCAAAAAAATAAGAGATAAGTTTGAAGATTTTACTGAGTGCTTGGAGGGGGTCTTAAGGTGTCAATAGAATTTAGATTTGGTATAAGTCATTTGATTTATCTCTTTTAATTCTTTATCTTGTTCATCCGTTAAAGCTCTATCTAATTGTATAGTCTCAATTTCTTTTTTTCTCTTTAGTGGAAAGGGGTCTGGAGCTGTTAAAAATCTTATAATGCGCGCAAATGCTTCAGGAAAGATTTCGTCTCCAACAATAACCGCTCCTTGATCATGAGACATCATCAAGGCTTTTTTTTCATAAAACTTGCCATCAATACGCTGCACCAAGATCAGCTCTTCTTCATTTGATTCAGCATCTAAAAAAGCTTCTAATCCAGGAAGGTATTTTAATTCATCTTTGCTTCCCCAAGCATAATCAAGGTTATATTTAGCTGCATCTATTTTAAAATTGAAAAGTTTTCTCCCTATTTCGTTAAAATGCAATTGCTTAAGCTCACGATAGAATTCGTTAAATTTTTGAACTTTAGTTGTTGGTGATGTAGAGGGTTCAGTAGTTTCACTTTCTTCAAGATCATCACCATTTTCTGGGAGCGCAGCTTTGGCTTTAAGATCTTCAAAATCATCACGGGGCGCAGCTTTGGCTTCAAGATGTTTAAAATTCTCTCCATTTGTGGAGAGCGTGGCTTTGGCTTTAAGATCTAATTCTGTAGAATCTGGTAATTTTTTTGATGCTGCAGCGAGAAGCGTTTGTCTACCTTGCTTTGCAAGCGTTAAGAATGCTTTTTTAATTATAGATAAGAGGCTAGGCAAGTTTTATAAATATAATAAATTATTTATTTTCGATTTTCGCCAATCAGCTATAAGTTTTTTATCGACGAATTGGCATTATAAACTATTAAACTCACTACAGAGACAAGGCTTAAGAAATGAGTTTAAGAAACTAAACATTTGGTTGACATTATTTAAAAAAATTAATTTGTCTAGAGGCGGTTGTGAAGGCTTTATAACAAATAAATTATCTATAGCATCATTTTCCTTTCGTCTTTTTGGTAAAAATTAAAACTTCTAAAAGACCTATAGCATACTAAGCTAATCTTGCATATTTCTAACTTCGAATTTTTTTTCAAAAATATTTCGCTTAAAGTGAGTGTTTTGAGGTTGAAATAGTATTGAACAGACCTCTAAGATGTTTGGCTAAATTGGTCAAAGGCACGCAATGCATCAGCTGCATACATTAAAGATGGACCACCACCCATATAAATAGCCATTCCAAGAACTTCAGCAACTTCTTGTCTAGTTGCTTTTAATCTAACCAAAGATTTTGCGTGATAACCAAGACATCCGTCGCAACGCGATGCAACGCCAAGAGCGAGCGCAATTAATTCTTTAGTTTTTTCATCCAAAACTTGTGTCTGGGTTGCGCTTTTCGCCATTGCGCTAAAACCATTCATAGTATCTGGAATTAGTTTGCGAAGTTCGGCGCTGTAAGCGCTAATGTCTGAAATTATATTTTTATATTCTTTTGGCATATTTAAAGTTTTTTAAATTGTTGAAATAAGGATTACTTTTTATTTTTAATTTTATTCCAAGGAGCTTTGGTCAATAATAGCGCCATTCCACAGCGATTTGTAAGGCCAGCAAAAATTAATCCACCACCAACAAAAAGCGGAATTGCTAAAAAAATTGGATGTAGTTTTATTGCAAGCAAAGTTCCGAAAAAAGTTAAGGCTCCAGCGGCAACACGAACTTGACGCTCAAGCGAAAGTGGATAATTTGTTTTTACCGAGCAAGAGTTGGTTTCATATCCTTCAACCTTTTCACCGCAAGCTTCACAAGCTGATAATCCACCTTCAATAATTTTTAAATTCTTATAACCGGCATTAAAAAATTTATCCGCCGCCAAGCGAGCTCTTCCACCGCTTTGACATAAAAAATAAATTTCCGCCTCACTATCAAGATTATGTTTTTGCATAAAATCTTGAGGGTTTAATTTATCAAGTGGTGAGTGAATGTGATTGCATAAAAGCCTTTTTCCCTCATGCTCCATATCGCTTCTAACATCAATTATGACGCTATGTTTAGGGTCAAGATTTTTTATTTTTTCTGCAGAAGTTATTTGATAGTTTTTCATATTTTTTAGTTTTTATAATTTTAACTCAAACTGTGTTACGCCAGTTCTTTTTGATCCAAATCCTGCGGCACAATAAGCTAAGTAAAATTGCCATTTGCGGATAAATTTTTTATCAAAGCCGAGTTTTGAAATTTCATTTTGAACTTTATTAAAATTATCAAGCCAAATAAGTAAGGTTTTTTGATAATCATAGCCAAAATCAAAACTTTCTAAAACTTCTAAACCATTGGCTTGGGCAAGTTTTATAAATTCTAATTTTGAAGGTAAAACACCACCTGGAAAAATATGTTTTTGAATAAAATCAACTCGGTTTTTATATTTTAAAAAAACTTCATCGTCAATTGTGATTGTCTGTATTATTGCTTTTCCCCCTTTATTTAAGCAGCTTTTAATAGTTTTAAAATAAATATCCCAATATTCCTTTCCAACCGCTTCAAACATTTCAATTGAAACAATATTATCATATTTGTTTTTTTCTTTGCGATAATCTTGAAGTTTAATTTGAAGGTTTTTTTCAAATTTTTTTTCTAAGGCTAATTTTTCAGCATATTTTTTCTGCTCTTTTGATAAAGTTAATCCAGTTACTTTATAACCTTTTAAAGATGCTTCATAAGCAAATCCACCCCATCCACAACCAATTTCTAAGATATTTTTTTTATCATTTAATTTTGATAATATCTTTTGATATTTATTTCTTTGCGCGTTTTCTAAATCGCAATTTTGAGTATTAAATAATGCGCTTGAATAAGTCATGCTTTTATCAAGCCAAAGTTGGTAAAAATCATTTCCTAAATCGTAATGATATTCGATATTTTTTTTACTGCCACTGTGAGTGTTTTTGCGAAAAATTGCCTGCAGATAAAGAAAAAACATCTTGAGTTTATGTGCATGAAAAAAATGTTCTAATGCATCAGAATTGAGGGTTAGAAATAATAATAAATCTGCTAAATTATTACTTTCCCATTCATCATTAATATAACTTTCTCCAAATGCTACATCGCCGCCAATTAAGCATTCATCAATCATTTTTATATTTTTGATTTTTATATGAGCGCAAGGTTTTAAAACGGCTGAAGAAAATCTTTTTATTTCACCGTTAGGCAATTCAATTTCAATTGAGCCAATAGCTATTTTTTCTAGTGCGGCAAAAAACGGTTTTAAATTATTCATTTAAAAATTTTAGTAATTTTATTTAAAAGAGGCGTTGGTTTTTTGATATATTTTATGCCTTTTAAGATAATTTTTAGAGCTTGATAGTGAATTAGGGCCATAACCTTAAAAGTTAGAAGAGGAATTATAAAAAATCCTTTTATTAATTCAATATCAGAAAGTGGTTTACAACAAGCAATTAAGCTGGTTTGCAGCATCAATTTATTATCAGAAAAATAATCGATAAAAACTTTAACTTTTTGAGTTTTATAATCAAATTTAAAGCGATATTCACCTTCTCTTTTAAAAAATGGCGAAACATGAAATTCTTTTTTAGCAAAATGCTCCTGATCTGCTTTAATTGGGCTATGATCTTGATTATAAATTAGATAAGAATGAGATTCGCCAAAAGTATTATTAACTTCTGCTAACACCGCAATTAACTGCTCTTTTTCATCTAAGCAAAACCAAAAACTTACTGGATTAAAAACATATCCCAAAACTCTTGGATGCGCAAAAAGCATGATCTTGGAAGTTTGGATATTTTCTTTGGTTAAAATATTTCTAATCCAGTTTGCTAGATCATCAGGTTTATCATTTTTACAATGATCTTTGTTGTAAAAAGAAAATAAATTAAACTTATTAAATGAAAGAAGGCGTGATTTGAAGGGCAGTTGGTCAATATCTAAAAGCAAATAATAAACTTTATATAAAAAAGAATTTTTCTTATGAAAATGTCGTGCGTGAAAAATTTTTGCTTTACAAAATTTGTGGTTAGTCATTTATAAAGCCTTTAAAATAGAGTTTTCAAGGCTTGTTATCTGAAATTCATAACCACTTTCAAGAAGTTTTTTTGGATAAATATTTTGTCCGTTAAGCAATAGTTCCTCAGACATTTTGCCAAATAAAATTTTAGCAATGAATTCTGGCATATCAAAAAAACAAGGGCGATTTAAAATTTTGGCTAAAGCTTTAGAAAAAATCTCGTTAGTTGTAACTTTTGGTGTCGTAAGATTTATTGCGCCGCTTAAATCTTCATTGTTAATTATATGATTAAGCGCGCCAATTACATCATCAAGCGCAATCCAGCTTAAATATTGAGTTCCTTTGCCTATCTTTCCACCCAATCCTAACTTAAAAGGCAAAAGCATTTTTTTGATTATGCCGCCATTTTTTCCTACCACTACTCCAGTTCTAATTATTGCTAAGCGCGTTTTATCTGCAATTGGCTTTGCAGACATTTCCCAATCAAGGCAAAGTTTTTGAGAGAATAGTTTTTGTGAAGTTGGTTTAGAATCTTCATTAAAAGTTAGATGATCGGAAGTTCCATAATAGCCAATTGCTGAGCCACTAATTACAAGCTTTGGTGGATTTTTACAATTGCTGATAATTTTTGCTAAATTATTAGTTATGTTAATTCTGCTATTGTAAATTTTTTGCCTTGCCTTTTTGCTCCATCGTTGAGAAATTGTTTCGCCGCAAAGGTTGATAACTATGTCATAGTTAAAATCTTCATCTATATTTTGAATATAGGTTATATCTTTATTATTAATTTTTTTTCTAGTTAAGACTGTAACTTGATGACCATCTTTTAAAATTTCTTTAATCAAGTTTGATCCTATAAAACCGGTACCTCCAGTTACTAGAAATTTTTGATTCTTTTTATTTAATTTTATCATAGAAGTGTTTTTTGTTTTTTTAACGGTAATTTAATTTTATATTTATGACAACAATTTTTAACTCTTTAAAAATCAGTGATTTAACTTTAGACAACCGCTTTATAATGGCTCCACTTACTCGCATGAGAAGTAAGCAACCAGGAAATATTCCTTATGAATTAAATGCCAAATATTATGCTCAAAGAGCAAGTGCTGGTTTAATTATTTCTGAAGCAACGCAAGTTTCTCAGCAAGGGCAGGGTTATCCGGCAACTCCGGGAATTCACAGTGCAGAGCAGGTTGAAGGTTGGAAATTAGTAACTGATGCGGTGCATAAAAATGGTGGAAAAATATTTTTACAATTATGGCATGTAGGAAGAATCTCTCATAAATCACATCAGCCAAATAATGAATTGCCCGTTGCACCTTCAGCGATTAAACCAAGTGGCGGAACTTTTTCAAGCAGTTGGAAGCAAGTTGCATTTGAAACGCCGCGAGCTCTTGAAACATCAGAACTTGCAGGCATTGTTGAGCAATTCAAAAATGGCGCAATTAATGCTAAAGAAGCCGGATTTGACGGTGTTGAAGTGCATGGTGCAAATGGTTATTTATTAGACCAATTTTTGCAAGATGGCTCAAATGTTAGAACTGATAATTACGGTGGTTCAATTGAAAATCGCGCAAGATTATTGTTAGAGGTTGTTGACGCTGCAATTTTAATTTGGGGTGAGGGTCGTGTTGGAGTTCGCCTTTCACCTTACGGAACCTTTAATGATATGAAAGATTCCAATCCAGTTGAGCTCTTTACTTATGTTTTAAAAGAATTGGAAAAAAGAAAAATTGGCTATGTTCATTTAATCGAGCCAAGATCTACAAGTGCTGGCGGCGATGATAAGGTAAATGAAGCGGCGATTGAAACCACAAAACTTTTTAGAAAATCATTTAACGGAATTTTAATTTCTGCTGGTGGTTACGATCCTCAATTAGCTAAACAGGCAGTAGAATCAGGTGTTAGCGATGCAGTCGCTTTTGGTCGCATCTATATTGCAAATCCTGATTTAGTAAAAAGAGTTAAAGAAGGAAAAGAGTTAAACAAATATGATCGCGCAACTTTTTATGGTGGCGGTGAAAAAGGTTATATTGATTACCCTAGTTTGAGTTAGGGTATCAATATATAAAAAAAGCAACCTGGTACCTTTTTACAAACTTATTCTAGAGGGCTTTTTCACATAAAAAATATCAAAAAAACTCGTCATCCTTGAGCCTGAAAGGCTCGAGGATCTCATGAGTTTTTGGCTTTTAAAGCGACAAACTCATGAGATCCTCGAAGCTTTGCTTCAAGGATGACGGGGGTATTATGATTTTTATGTGTAAAAGCCCTCTAGAATAAGTTTGAGAATTTTACTAAATGTTCCATTAAAGATGAAATTTGGTATTAATTATTCCAAGGAATTTTAGCGCCCAATTTTTTTGCAACATTAATTGATGACAATAACCCATCTTCATGAAAGCCATAGCGCAAGTAAGCTCCGCAAAAATATATATTTTCTAATCCTTGAATTTTGTTAAATTCGTTTTGAGCGCTAACCGCTTCAGAGTCAAAAATTGGATGTTCATATTCAAATTGAGCAAATATTTTTTTTGGATCAATTTTATGACTAGCATTTAGAGTTACAAAAAGTGGATAATTTTCATCAATTCCCTGTAAAAGATTCATCCAGTAAGTAAGAATAAGGCCTTGATTCTGTTGATCTTTGCAATTTTTTAAGTAATTCCAGCTAGCCCAAGCCTTTTTGTTTTTTGGCATTAAATTTTCATCAAAATGAAGAGTGGCAATATTTTTTTGATAGCGGATTTTTTTAAGTAAGTTTTTTGTTTCATCGCTAAATTCATCGATCAACTCCAAAGATTGATTTGAGTGACATGCAAGCACAACTTTATCATAGATTTTTCCAGAAACTTCTAATTTTCCATCAGGTAATTTTTTTATTTTTTCAATTTTAGAATTAAGAAAAATTCTATCTCTAAAATCATTACATAATAATTTTACATATTCTTTGCTGCCACCTTCAACCGTATACCATTGTGGTTGGTTAGTTACTGATAAAAGTCCATGATTTATGAAAAATCTTACCAAACTTTTTGCTGGATAATTTTTTATAACTTCCAAAGGACAGCTCCAAATTGCTGAAGCCATAGGAAGTAAATAAAATTTTCTAAAATAATTTCCCATTTTTAAATCATCAAGAAACTGCTCTAAACTAGGGTTTTCAGAGCTTTCCATAATATTTTTGGCATTTTTATTAAATTTAAAAATATCCAAAAGCATCATTAAAAATTTCCAATTAAAGATATTTTTTTTCTGACAAAAAACTGCTGCCAAACTTTGTCCAGAATATTCAATTTTTCCATCATCAATTGAAGCCGCAAATGACATGTTGCTAGACTTAGTTTTGACATTTAATAATTCAAAAAGAGCTTTTAAATTAGGATAAGTTTGATGATTAAAAACAATAAAACCGGTATCAACTGCAATTTCTTTGCCATTATAATTAATTGTCGCAGTGTTTGAATGTCCACCAATATAGTTATTTTTTTCATATAGATCAATTTCATGCTCTTTGTTTAAAAGCCACGAAACAGCCATTCCAGAGATTCCAGAACCTATTATTGCTAATTTTAATTTTTCCATAGTTTGTTATAATTGACTCATATCAATAACAAATCTGTAACGAACATCACTTTTTAAAACGCGTTCATAAGCTTCATTTATATAGCTTGGAGCAATTACTTCAATTTCTGGCGCAATGTTATGTTGAGCACAAAAATCAAGCATCTCCTGCGTTTCTTTGATTGAACCAATTACTGATCCAGAATAGTTGCGACGCATTAATATTAAAGGAAATGGACTAATTGAATAAGGTTTATCAGGAACGCCTAGAGCTACAAGAGTTGCATCAAGTTTTAGTAAATTAAAATACGCATGAAGATCAATTTCGGCAGAAGAAACAGTGTTGATAATTAGATCAAAATAATTGGCATATTTTTTTAAATTTTCAGGATTTTTTGTTGTCACAAAATTATGAGCGCCCATTTTTATAGCATCTTCCTTCTTTTTATCAGAATGGCTTAATACAGTCACTTCTGCGCCAAGTGCTGCTGCAATTTTTACACCCATATGACCAAGTCCACCCATGCCAAGAATTCCGACCTTTTTATTTGGACCAGCTTTCCAATGCATCAAAGGCGAATAAAGTGTAACGCCAGCGCAAAGCAAAGGTGCGGCTTTATCAAGTGGAATTGATTTTGGAATTTTTAAAACATAATTTTCATCAACAACAATTATATCAGAATATCCGCCTTGGGCAATGGTTTTGCCATCTTTTTCGTAAGAATTATAAGTTTGCGTCATGCCATTTAGGCAGTAATTATCAAGAGTAGATTGGCAGTTGGCGCAAGTTCGACAACTATCAACGAAGCAACCAACTCCAACATGGTCACCAACTTTATATTTGGTAACTTTTTTGCCAACTTCGCGCACTACGCCTGCAATTTCATGGCCAGGAACCATTGGATAAATTGATTGTCCCCATTCGCTTCTAGCTTGATGAATGTCGGAATGACATATTCCGCAATATTTGATGTCAATTATTACATCATGTTCTTTTGGATTTCTTCTTTCAAATGAAAATGGTGCAAGTTTTGATGTTGCCGATTGAGTGGCAATTCCTTTGGCTTTTATCATGTTTTAATGTGAAATTTTTTTAGTAAAAAAGAAAATTAATTTATAAGGTAAAATCTTTAAAATTTTTAGCCAAATTGTAAATTTTTTTGGAAAATGAATTTCGAACTTTTTAGCTTTTAAATCTTTTATAATTATCACTGCCGCTTCTTGCGCCGTAATTATTGCGGGCATTTTAAAATCATTTAAGTCGGTAAGGCGCGTTTTAACAAAACCCGGATTTATAACCGAAACATCAATATTAAAAGGGGATAGTTCAGCATAAAGTGTTTCGGCTAAATTTATTAAAGCTGCCTTTGACGCACCATAAGCAAAAGATTTTGGCAAGCCAATATAGCCTGCAACACTTGCAATCAAAGCGATATGACCGGATTTTTGTTTGATCATTTTTTTAACTACCACATCTAAACAATTTAGCGCGCCAACAAAATTTACTTCATTTATTTTTTTCGCTTCTTTTAAATCAATTTCATTTGCCGGCATTGGTTTGTAGGTTCCGGCGCAATAAATAAAAAGATCAATTTGTTCAATTTTTTCTAAAACTTCTTTAACATTTTTTTCATCAACAACATCTAGGACAAAAATTTCAACATTAGACTGAAGTTGTTTTTTTATTGAAGATAAAGCGTTAAAGTCGCGCGCCGCCAAAAATAAATGATTTTTTTCTTTGGCATATTCTTGAGCTAAAGCTTCACCAATTCCATGGCTTGCGCCTATTATTACAATGTTTTTCACAATTTATTAAAACCAATAGTTAAATATCCAACTGTTAAGCCAAATTTTTTAATTTTTGATTCATTAATCACATGCTTATCATTAATTAGATAAATCCAGTCTTCGATTGCTAAATCATAAGTTTTTTCCCCCACCGGAGTTTTCAAAACATAATCCATTCTAAGAGCGTTGCCATGTTGTATTCCTTTTGCTTGCCCAACAACATCTCCAGCAGTTGCTGTAAAATTATTGTCATCTAACATTGTGATTTTCCAAATGCGGCTTTGTTTTTCGCCATCATCAAAAATAAATTGTTCTTCTAGAACTCCCTCGTTGCCATTCCATTTTCCTTCCATGGTAGCATGAAAACGACGGTTAATTTTACCGCGCCAATCTTTTACAACTCCATAGGCTTCTAGCTTGCCATTAAAATATTTTCTAATGTCAAATTTTGGCGAATTATTTTGATAAACTTTCGGATCTTTTATTGAACAGGAAAATAGAGACATAAAACAAATTAAAGTTAAGATTTTTTTCATAGTTTTTTTAAAAAAAGTGCAGTTAAAACCTTGAGAAAACAAGGTAAAATAGCATAAACAATAGGAATCGCTGTATAATTTATAACATTATTTTCAGTAATTAAGTTTAACACTAGGAAGGTTGCAATTGCTAGAGAAATCTTGGTTATAAAGCTAAAGAAGGCAAAGTAAGAGGTTTTGTTTTTTTTATCAGATATTTTATTGATTAAAATTAATTGCGGCGCAGTTAAGTCGCAACCAACAGCAAAGCCTGATAAAATGCATATTAGGTAAAATAAATAATAATTTTTTTCAGTAATAAGGGCGGCAAAGATAAAAATTATTACGCTTAACATAATTGCGCTTTGCCATGATTTTTTAGCGCCGATTTTATTAATAATTTTTGCCCAAATAAAAACTGAGATTGCGGCTGATAAAAAAT
>CAMDMO010000055.1 GCA_945902255.1 Rickettsia typhi
GGATGATTCTGGGCACAGAATTTTAAACACTTCCTTAGTAAAGATATTAAAAACTTTTTTCATCAATTTTGCCATCAAATATTTTTTTATAACCACCGGTCATAATAACAGAATCATCGCTTAACTCAATAATTAAGTCGCCGCCTTTAAAGCGAGTGGTAATTTTTTTACTTTTAACTAATCCGTTTTTAAGGGCAAGCACTGCTACTGCGCAAGCGCCAGATCCGCAAGCTAAGGTTTCGCCCGCGCCACGTTCCCAAACTCTTACCTCAATTAAGTTGTCAGATATAATATTTGCAAATTCAACATTAGTTTTATTTGGAAAAAAATTATGAGTTTCAATTTTTGGACCTAAATCAAAAAATTTTTCATCAGATAATTTTTCTTCAAGAAATGTTACAGTATGTGGATTTCCCATGTTAACATAGAAAAAATCAAATCCAAAAAGTGAAATTTTATCACCATCCATTTCTTTGCTTAATGGAATTTCTTGCCATAAAAATTTTGGCTTTCCCATATTTACAGAAATTAAATCACCATTTTGCCAAGATTGTAAAATTCCTGCGGCGGTTTTTATTTTTACTTCCTTAATGTTTTTTTCTTGAATTAAAATTGAAGCAACACATCTAGTGGCGTTTCCGCAGGCTGAAGAGATAGACCCATCTGGATTATAAATTTCCATTAAACAATTGGCTTCATCGCTGTTTTTTAAAATAATTAGCTGATCGCAGCCAATATTTTTGCGGTTTGAAATTTCAATTATTTGATTTTTGGAAAGATTTATTTCATTTTTTCTAGCATCAAAAATCACAAAATCATTTCCAGCTCCGCTCATTTTAACGAAAGAGATTTGATGATTTTGTGAGTTTAATTTCATTATTTTTTAGCTCTTTCAACATAGCTAGAATCTTCAGTTCTAACAATAATTTTATCTCCAGTGGCAACGAAAGGAGGAACCATAACTCTGGCACCATTATTCATAATTGCTGGCTTGTAAGAAGCGGCGGCAGTTTGACCTTTTACAACGGCGTCAGCTTGAACAACTTCAAGGGTAACTAATTCTGGAAGTCTAATTGAAATTGGTTTATCATTACAATATTCAACTTGAATAGTCATGCCTTCTTGTAAAAATGGTAAAGCTTCGCCAACCAAATCTTTGTGGAAATTAAATTGCTCAAATGATGTCATATCCATTGCAGATAGCTCATCTTGATCCATATATTGATATTCAAATTCTTTTTGTTCAACAAAGGCAACATCAACATCTTCGCTTGAATTATAGCGAGTATTGGTTTTGGTTCCGGTTACAATATTTTTCATTTCAACTTGAATATAAGCGCCACCTTTTCCGGGTTTTACATGTTCTCTTTTTAGAATTGACCAAAGTTGATTTTGAAATTCGATAACATTTCCTACTCTAAGAGAATTTGCGTTTGTTTTCATATTAATTTAATAAAATGTTAAAGGGGTCTGACCCCTTTTGGTTAGTTATTCAGATAATCCTTTTACAATTTCTTCTACAACTTTTTTAGCATCGCCAAAAATCATCATAGTATTATCGTTAAAAAAGAGCTCATTTTCTACGCCAGCATAGCCAGAAGCCATTGATCGTTTTACAAAAAATACGGTTTTTGCGTCGACTACATCTAAAATAGGCATGCCATAAATTGGGCTGGTTTTATCAGTTTTTGCGGCAGGGTTTGTTACGTCGTTTGCCCCAATTACAAAGGCAACATCAGTGGTTTTAAATTCGCTATTAATTTCTTCTAATTCAAAAACTTTTTCATAATCAATATTAGCTTCTGCAAGAAGAACATTCATATGTCCTGGCATTCTTCCTGCAACTGGATGAATAGCAAATTTTACACTTACTCCAGCTTCTTCAAGAAGTTTTACCATTTCTGCAACTGCGTGCTGAGCACCAGCAACTGCCATTCCATATCCTGGAACAATTATTACAGAAGAAGAATTTTTCATTATATAAGAAACATCTTCGGGGCTTCCTTGTTTAACTGGTTTTTGCTCTTTTGCTGAACTGTTAACAGTTTGCACCTGATCGCCAAATCCACTAAATATTACATTAAAAATTGAGCGATTCATTGCTTTACACATGATGTAGCTAAGAATTGCACCGCTTGATCCAACTAAAGCGCCGGTAATAATTAATAGCGGGTTATTTAGTGTAAATCCAATACCACTTGCCGCCCATCCAGAGTAGGAATTTAGCATTGAAACCACAACTGGCATATCCGCTCCACCAACTGGCGCAATTAGCATAAAGCCGATGAATAAAGAGAGTAGGGTTAAGATGATGAATAAAAATTTTGAGCCAAAAATTATGAATAGTAATAAGATGGCGCCACTAGCAATTGCAACATATTTAGAAGATTTTTTAGGATCTTTGAAAAAAGAAAATTTTGAATTCATATTTCCGTTAAGCTTTAAAAAAGCAACGATTGAACCAGTAAATGTGATGGCGCCAATAACAACTCCAAGCCCCATTTCAATCAGGCTGGAAGTATGAATTTTGTTATCTTCAATAATATTAAATGAATTTGGCATCCATAAAGCGCTGGCGGCAATTAATACGGCAGCCAAACCAACTAAAGAGTGAAAGCCTGCTATAAGTTGGGGCATTGCAGTCATTTTTACTTGTTTTGCAATAAACCAGCCGATAGATCCACCGATTGCAAGCGCAAAAACAATAGTCAGTTTATTATGAATTTGTGGTAAAAATAAAGTAGTTAAAATAGCTAAACCCATTCCGGCCATGCCAAAATAATTGCCTAAACGTGAGGTTTTTGGCGAAGATAATCCGTAAAGTGATAAAATAAAAAGAACTGCTGAAATTAGATAAAAAAATGCGACTAAACTGCTCATATGTTTATTTAGATAATTATTTGATTA
This sequence comes from Rickettsia typhi, assembly GCA_945902255.1. Taxonomy (GTDB): domain Bacteria; phylum Pseudomonadota; class Alphaproteobacteria; order Rickettsiales; family UBA1997; genus UBA2645. The sequence continues at coordinate 2,908 of CAMDMO010000055.1, forward strand.
TACAACTCCCGCTCTCAGGCAATCGTGTAAGTGTAATATTCCCTTCACTTTTCCTGAGTCATTAAGAACAAATAGATTAGTGATAGATTTTTTATTCATCAAGTTAATAGCTTCAACTGCAAGCATATCTTCTTCGATGGTAATTGGGTTTTTTGTCATTATTTCACTAGCTGTAGAGGTAAGAAAATTTTGCGTGATATGTCTTCTTAAATCTCCATCGGTAATAATGCCAATTAAGCTTCCAGATTCGTTAATTATTGCGGTGCAGCCTAAGTGTTTTGAGGTCATTTCCAATAATACTTCCGGCATTTTATCATTAGAATTTGATAAAGGAATTTGATTGCCAACGCGCATCAATTCTTTTGCTTTTAGAAATGCCGATCCAAGCTTTCCACCTGGGTGAAATATGCTAAAATCTTGCGGATTAAAATTTTTAGCGTCAATTAAACTGACAGATAAAGCGTCTCCCAAAGCAAGCATCATTGTGGTTGAAGTTGTTGGGGCGTTAACATTATTTGCTTCTGGAACTGCTGGCAAAACTAGCGCCACAGTGCTTGCTTTAGTAAGCTCTGATTCAAAGCGACGAATAATTCCAATAATGGGAATTTCAAATCTTTTACAATAATAGATAATATCTTTCAGTTCTTTAGTTTCGCCAGAATTAGAAAGTAAAATCACTACATCATTTTGTGTAATCATTCCTAAATCGCCGTGACTAGCTTCTCCAGGGTGAATAAAAAAAGCTGGAGTGCCGGTTGAAGCGAAAGTTGCGGCAATTTTATTGGCAATATGTCCACTTTTTCCCATGCCACTAATAACAACTCGACCTTTGCAATTTAAAATTAAATCAACTGCTTTAATGTAATTTTCATCGAAGTAGTTAATTAGTGATTGCAGGCCATCAATTTCGGTTTTAATTGTATTGATTGCAGAGGTAATATAAGATTTTTTATCTTGCATATTTTTTCAAGAAGCTTGATTTTGTTGGTTTCATACAACCTTTAAATTTTAATAGTTTCATTATGAGTCTTAAAGAGCAAGAAATTTTACAAGAATTTATCACGGCAAATGCAATTTTAAAAGGACATTTTATTCTTTCTTCTGGTTTGCATAGCGATACTTACATGCAATGTGCAAGAGTTTTGATGAATCCAAAAAGAGCTGAAAAGCTTTGCTTAGAGCTGGCTTTACAAATTGAAAAAAGATTAGGGAAAAATTTTGCTGATATCGTGGTTGCGCCAGCAATGGGAGGAGTTGTGGTTGGATATGAATTAGCTCGTCAGCTTGGCTTAGAGTCAATTTTTTGTGAAAGAGTAAACGGCGAATTTGAAATGCGTCGAGGCTTTGTTTTGGAAAAAGGTGCTCGTGTTTTAGTGGTGGAAGATGTAATTACTACGGGAAAATCTTCTCTTGAAACTTACGCTTTGGTTAAAAAACTTGGTGGAATAGTTGTGGCAGAGGCTTCTTTAGTTGATCGTAGTGGTGACAATAATTTAGAAGCAAAAATGTCAGTTCCAATTATATCTTTACTTAAATTAGACATTAGAACATTTTCTGAAAATGAAGTTCCAAGTGATCTAAAATCAGTTCCAGCAATCAAACCCGGAAGTAGGTTTTTAGCCAAATAAAATAAAAATGAAAAATTATACCAATAAACTCGAAGAAGTTATTTTAAATAAACGAGAGTTGAATATTTCCTTTGAATTTTTTCCGCCAAAAACTGAGGAAATGGAAGATAAGCTATGGGAGGCGATTAGTAAATTAAAAAATCTTAAGCCAAATTTTGTTTCCGTAACCTATGGAGCCGGAGGTTCAACCAGAGAAAGAACCCATAATACTATCAAAAAAATTCTTGATAAAACTGCGCTTAAACCCGCTTCGCACCTAACTTGTGTTGGAGCTTCAAAAGATGAAATTAATCAAATTATTAAAAATTACTGGGAAATTGGAGTAAGACATATTGTCGCTTTAAGAGGTGATATGCCCGCTTCAAGCCCAAATTATCAGCTTCATCCAGATGGCTATAAATATGCTAGCGAATTAGTTAGTGGAATTAAAAAAATTGCTGATTTTGAAATTTCAGTTGCGGGCTATCCGGAAAAACATCCAGAGGCAAAAAGTCTTGATGAAGATCTCGATAATTTAAAGAGAAAAATAGATTGTGGCGCAAACCGCATCATTACTCAGTTTTTTTTCGATACCGATGTTTTTTTTCGATTTGTTGAAAAATGTCAGAAACGTGGAATTAATGTTCCAATAGTTCCAGGGATTTTGCCGGTTACAAATGTTAAACAAACCAAGCATTTTGCTAATATGTGTGGTGCAAAAATTCCAAAATGGATGTCAGAAATTTTTAATGGACTTGATGAAATAGAAGAAACCAGAAAAATGATTGCCGGAATTGTCGCTGTTGAACAATGTCGCATTCTACATAATCAAGGAGTAGACGATTTTCATTTTTATACTCTAAATAGAGCAGACTTAACTATGGCAATATGTCATGTTTTAGGAATTAAAGAGGTTTTATAGCCCACAACTCTTGAATCTTAAGTTTTCATCCGCTAGCTTCATAAAAAATCATTAACTTTTAATAAAATTAAAAATGCCAAAAGAAGACCTATTAACCATGAATGGAATTGTCATGGAAGTTTTGCCAAATACAATTTTTCGTGTTGAGTTAGAAAATAAGCATCTAATCACCGCTCACGCCTCTGGTAAGATTAGAAAAAATAAAATTCGCGTTTTAAAGGGTGATAAGGTTGAAGTTGAAATGACCACTTATGACCTTACCAAGGGTCGTATTGTAAGGCGTAATGTTTAATTTAGACTTTCAATCCTTCAAATAAATTCTGATGAAAAATCTTCTCATTGTTGAATCGCCGGCTAAAGCCAAAACCATCGGTAAATATCTTGGTTCTGATTATAAGGTAATAGCTTCTTTTGGCCATATTCGTGATTTGCCTAGTAAAAATGGTTCAGTTGATCCAGATAATGATTTTGCGATGCTTTATGAAATATCAGCAAAATCAACCAAACATGTTAAAGAAATAGTAGATAGTGCAAAAAATTGTCAAAAATTAATTTTAGCGCCAGATCCAGATCGCGAAGGAGAATCAATCGCTTGGCATATTCTTGAAGCTTTAAAGCAAAAAAAAGCAATTAAAGCCTCAACGCAAATAGAAAGGGTGGTTTTTAATGCCATTACAAAAAATTCAGTTTTAGAGGCAATTAAAAAGCCTAGACAAATTGATATGGATTTGGTCAATGCTCAACAAGCTAGGCGCGCACTCGATTATTTAGTTGGATTTACTCTTTCGCCAATTTTATGGAAAAAACTTCCGGGAAGCAGATCGGCTGGAAGGGTTCAGTCAGTTGCTTTGCGCTTAGTTTGCGATCGCGAAGAAGAAATTGAAGCTTTTAGAAGTGAAGAATATTGGGATATTAAACTTGATTTACAAACTGCCGCGAAAGCTGAATTTCAGGCGGTTATAGTTGAAATCGAAGGAAGAAAATTAGAAAAATTTTCTGTTGTTAATACCAATCAAGCAAATGACATTAAAAAATTGCTTGAAAGCAAGCAATATAAGGTTTTGCAAGTTACTAAAAAACAGGCAAAAAGAAGACCAAACCCACCTTTTACAACTTCTTCAATGCAGCAAGAAGCAGCGCGCAAACTTGGTTTTTCAGTAAGCAGAACCATGAGCACTGCTCAAAGACTATATGAAGGAATAGAAATTGGCGGTGTTACTCAAGGTTTAATTACTTACATGAGAACTGATAGCGTTGATGTTACGCCAGAAGCAATTACTGCAGTTAGAAGTGCAATTACAACTTCTTATGGTGTAAATTATTTACCAGATTCTCCAAATGTTTTTAAAAGCAAGGTAAAGAATGCTCAAGAAGCTCATGAAGCAATTCGCCCAACTGACTTCACACTTTCTCCAGATAAAGTAAAACAATATTTAGACGATGCTCAATTCGCACTTTACGATTTAGTGTGGAAAAGAATGGTGGCATCACAAATGGCTGATGTAATTTTCGATCAAGTAGTTGCTGAAATTGTAACAATTCCAAGTTACGCTAAAGCTCGTGCAAATGGCTCTACCATTAAGTTTGATGGTTTTTACAAAGTATATCGCGAAGGTCAAGATGATGACGCGCAAGATGATGATACTAAGCAAATTTTACCTCCTTTAGAAGAAAAAGAAGTTGTTGATTTAAATGAAGTAAGGCCAGAACAGCATTTCACTTCTCCTCCTCCAAGATATTCAGAAGCTAGTTTGGTTAAAAAAATGGAAGAGCTTGGAATTGGACGCCCATCAACTTATGCTACAATTATTTCCGTTCTACAAGATCGCGGATATGTTAAGTTAGATAAAAAGCGATTTTTTCCAGAAGAGCGCGGCAGAATTGTTACCACTTTTTTAAAAGAATTTTTTGCTAAATATGTTGAATTTGATTATACAGCGGGCTTGGAAGACGAGCTTGATATAATTTCAAATGGTAAAATGGAATGGAAAACTTTCTTAAAAAAATTCTGGAAAGATTTTAATGGAACTATCTTAGAAGTAGGAAATAAGCCATTTAATGAAGTTTTAGACATCTTAAATCAAAAAGTTACGCCACATATTTTTGGTTTTGACGAAAATGGAAAAGTAAAAGATTCTTGCCCAACTTGCGCTAATGGAAAATTAGGTTTAAGACTTGGAAAATTTGGTGCTTTTATTGGATGTTCAAACTATCCAGAATGTAAGCATACAATGCAACTATTCGACAAAGTTGATGCTGTTGAAGGCGAAGAAAATCAAGAAAGAAGACCGGCATTTGAGCCAAAAAGTTTAGGTATTGACCCTAAATCTGGCTTTGAAGTAATGGTAAAAATTGGACCATATGGGCCTTACTTAGAGTTAATTGGAAGTGATTTAGTTGTTGAAGAAAAAGAAGAAGAAAAAAAGCCAAAGAAACCAGCTAAAAAATCTTCTAAAAAAACAGAAAAGCCTGAAAAAAAATCTAAGGCAAAAGCTAAGGTTAAAAAGCCAAAAAGAATTTCAATTCCTAAAAATCTTGATCCAAATTTAATTGATTTAAAAGCTGCGACCGACTTGCTTTCTCTTCCTCGTGAAGTTGGAATTCATCCAGAAACTGGACAAAAAATTGTCGCAAATGTTGGCCCTTATGGTCCATATATTTTGCATGATAAAAAATTTGTTTCAGTTAAAGAAGATAATATTTTGGAAATTGGTTTAAACCGCGCGGTTGACTTGATAGCAACGGCTGCAAGCAAACCTAAAAAAGAAAGATTTAAGAAAAAAGCTTTTGGGGCTAAGAAAAAATAGAAGCTAATTAAAAGCTTAAGTAAGAAATTATGAATGGCTTTCTATTTAGTGCACAGAATCATCCTTCGACAAGCTCAGGATGACATCAAAGCTTTAGTTAAAAACTTTTAACTCGGGATGTCATCCTGAGCTTGTCGAAGGATGATTCTGGGTAAGCAATAGAACCAATTTTTATAATTATTAGTAATCCCATTACTAGGAGTTCACATGGCGCATGGAGATGTTACAAGATGGGGAAGTATATTTTCTTCCATTGTCAAACCGGATTTTGCTAGGCGCAGATTTGGGCATTTAACCGATGAAGAAATTGCCGGATTTTTTGGTAAAGAAATTCTTTCTGAAGATGTAAATTCAGTATTTCGTAAAGAATCATTGCAAGTTCATCCAGATAGAAATTCGGGTAATAAAGAAGAAGCTACAGAAGTTTTTAAAGATTTAACTGAACTTCACGATGAAGCTGTTGGAAGAATTGATAAAACCTTAGCGCAAGAAGGAAGGGGTTCAATCTTTGCAAGCAGCGAGCCTTCTTGGGCGGATACAAGAGCAGCAGAAAGAAGAGAAGATTTTGAGTCTAGTTTAAAATTTGATCTAAAAAAATTTAATGAAACATTAAAAGAATATGCAATGGAAAAATCTTCCTTGCGAGACACTCCTTTCCATATTAGGTTTTTAAAAGATGATCAACTAGCGAAAGTTATTGGAATTGAAGATGTAGAAACAATGACTGCAGAAATAATCGAAGAAAAATATTCAAAAATGCGATCTGACATTGAGAATGATTCGAAGGTTTGTGCTAGCGATATTTCACTTGGCGCGGGAATGGTAATGAGTTTAAAAAAAGCTTCTGCGGCAATAGATGCTACAAAAACTAGATTATTAGAAGTATTAAAAGAAAAAGAATCTGGTGTTGGTGTTTCTCAAAAAGAAGAGGTTGCAAAGGAAAGCGCTTCAGCTAGCGTTGCTGCTTTTGATGTAAAGAAACTTAGTTTGACAGATAGAATTTTAGAGGCAGTTAAAGGTATATTGACCTCAATAAAATCAATTTTTACGGGAAAGTCAGCTTCTGATAGCATTCCTAAAAAAGAAGAAGCTTTAAAGGAAAGTGCTCCAGTTAGCGCTGCATCAGAAGAGCAAAAAACTAATTGGACACAAAGGGTTTTGGCGGCAGCTAAATCAAAAAAATCAATTGTTACAGGAAAGCCAGCTTCTGAAGAAAACAAAAAGCTTTATGCGGACTGGAAAAAAGATCCAGAAGGTACCGCTCAAACTCATGCTGATAGAGTTGCTAGAGGCAGAAGTGCCGCGAGCAACATTAGAGGAGGTGGTCTTGGCGGTTAAAAAATTATTGTTCTAAAAATAGATTAGCAGCAGCGATTAACTTTATTCCACTTGTCTTTTTGCATCTTGTTAAAAAATGATCTCTTATCAAGTGGTTTTTGTTTGGGATGATTTATTTGATGATGCTTTAAATAATTATTATAAGCGAAATCTCCGTTTAAATAATCTTGCAGTAATCTTGCTATTTTGATTATTTTTTGAAAAATTTTTTTCATAAATTAGATTCTTGAGGCAATTCGAGATAAATGCCAATATTCATTTTGCTTATAGTTATCAAGGTCTGGCGCTGAAATATAGCTGTTATTCTCATCTAAAAAATATAAAAATAATTCTTCTAAACCCTCTTTTGTTGCAACTAATAAGACTTGAATTTCTTCATTATCTTTACATATAGCTTTAATTTCGCCGGAAGCAGAAGATGATAATTTCCAATAATTTAATGATTCAATTTCTTCTGGATTGGCATTATTTAAATCATTTTCAATAATTCCATCGCACATTGCCAGCGCAGCGATTGTAAGTTGTGGTTCAATTCCAGAAGTTACATTCTTTGCACTCGGAACTTGCCCAGTTTTATAGTCAAAAATTCTAATTAAATTGTCGTTATTTTTAACTATGCGGTCAATTTTTCCACTAATTATAATTCCTGAAATTTCTAACTTGATTGGAATTTCAAGATAATTTTTTACATTCAAAAACTCTTCATTTTTCTTAACAAAATCTAGAAAAATATTTTCAAACTTAGGCCACCAAATAAGTTGAGCGTCGTTAGAAATAAAATATTT
>CAMDMO010000056.1 GCA_945902255.1 Rickettsia typhi
TCGAGATCTTGACGAAATGGACCCCGTCATTCGACGGGGTGACAACTTGGAAAAGATGAGGTGATCTTAGAAAAGATGGGATGATAACTTGGAAAAGATGGGGTGATAACTTTAAAAGGACAACTTTATTAAAGGGCAACCTGAGAAAGGAGACGCTAGAAAGAATCTGTTTTCTATCAAACATATAATAAATTTGCAAACAGCCACTTGTAAATTTTTTAACCATTCTTAAATAACCCTTACGAATTTAAGTTTTTATACCAAGTCTTATCTTTAGATAGCTTCATAAAGCTTCGTCTTTTTGGTAAAAATTTGCTCGAAGAATACGCTGTATCACTTGATACAACTTATATTCTTTGTCGCATTTTTCCTCAAAAATACTTTGCTTTATGAAGCTATCTAAAGATAAGACTTGGTATCACACAAAAAACCAATCGAAATATTCAACTAAATTAAACAAAATATGTCAGGAAAAGTAATTGGAATTGATCTTGGAACCACAAACTCGTGCGTTGCCATTATGGAAGGGAAAAATATTAAGGTTATCGAAAATTCAGAAGGCGTTAGAACCACTCCTTCAATTGTTGGATTTTTAGCTAATGGCGAAAGAACCGTTGGCGCATCTGCAAAAAGACAAGCGGTAACCAATCCAGAAAATACTATTTTTGGCATTAAGCGCTTAATTGGTCGCCGTTTTGATGATCCAATTACAGCTAAAGATAAAGATCTAGTTCCTTACAAAATCACAGCTTCAGCTAATGGTGATGCTTGGGTTGAAGTTAAGGGTGAAAAATATTCACCAAGCCAAGTTTCTGCTTTTACTTTAATGAAAATGAAAGAAACCGCAGAAAGCTATTTAGGCGAAAAAGTTGATAAAGCTGTGATTACAGTTCCTGCTTATTTCAACGACTCACAAAGACAAGCTACTAAAGATGCTGGTAAAATTGCTGGCTTAGAAGTTTTAAGAATCATCAACGAACCAACTGCAGCTGCTCTTGCTTACGGTTTCGACAAAAAAGGCGGACAAACTATTGCGGTTTACGATTTAGGCGGCGGAACTTTCGACGTTTCAATTTTAGAAATTGGCGACGGCGTGTTTGAAGTTAAGGCAACCAATGGCGATACTTTCCTTGGTGGCGAAGATTTTGACATGAGAATTTTAAAATTCTTAAGCGATGAATTTAAAAAAGACAATAGCGTTGATTTGTCAAAAGATCCTATTGCTCTACAACGCTTAAAAGAAGCTGCAGAAAAGGCTAAAATTGAGCTTTCTACATTGATGGAAACCGAAATTAACTTACCTTACATTACTGCTGACGCCTCTGGCCCTAAGCATCTTAATGTTAAACTTTCTCGTGCTAAACTTGAACAATTAGTTGATGATTTAATTCAAAGAACCATCAAACCTTGCGAAAATGCACTTCAAGACGCAGGCTTAAAAGCTTCCGACATTCAAGAAATAATCTTGGTTGGCGGCATGACTCGTATGCCAAAAGTTATTGAAATTGTTAAAAAACTTTTTGGTAAAGAACCGAATAAAAGTGTAAATCCTGATGAAGTTGTGGCTATTGGCGCGGCTATCCAAGCTGCGGTTTTACAAGGCGATGTGAAGGATGTTTTATTATTAGACGTAACTCCGCTTTCACTTGGAATTGAAACTGCGGGCGGCGTGTTTACTCGCTTAATCGATCGTAACACAACGATTCCAACTAATAAAAGCCAAGTCTTCTCAACTGCTTCTGATAGTCAAACCGCAGTTACAATTAAAGTTTTCCAAGGCGAGCGCGATATTGCCATTCACAATAAGTTGCTTGGAGAATTTAACTTAGAAGGAATTGCTCCAGCACCTAGAGGAATGCCACAAATTGAAGTAAGCTTTGATATTGACGCTAACGGCGTAGTAAAAGTTTCTGCAAAAGATAAGGCAACTAATAAAGAACAACAAATCAGAATTCAATCTTCTGGCGGTCTATCTGAAGCTGATATTCAAAAAATGGTAAAAGATGCTGAAGCTAATGCCTCTGCAGACAAAGCCAGAAAAGAATTTATTGAAGCAAAAAATCATGCTGATTCAGCAATTTATGAAACTGAAAAATCTTTAAAAGAACATGGCGATAAAGTTGACGCTCAAACTAAATCCGACATTGAATCTCAAGTTCAAAAAGTAAAAGATTTAGTTGCAAATCCCGATGCAAAAGCAGAAGAATTAAAAAGCGCTACTGAAAATTTAATGCAATCTTCAATGAAACTTGGCGAAGCAATTTATAAAGCTTCTCAAGCTGGCGGATCATCTTCTAGCGCAGCAGGAGACGCCTCATCTTCTGAATCTTCTAATAACGCTGGCAATGGTTCAGAAAAAGTTGTTGATGCTGAATATGAAGAAGTGAAAAAAGATGAGAATAAGTAAGTAATTTGTGGGTGAAATATTGATTCACCCACGTTTTATTTGACAGATTGCAGATAAATGTTATACTTAAAGACTAAATTTAATTTTTTACTTCTATGAACATAAAAAAATCTAACTCGCATTCTAATTCCCTTGAAAAAGATCAAGCTTTAATAGCCCCTCCTCAGGTAGAGCATTCTTCTGTTACTACAAACACAATCTTAGGCACTTCCAAAAATGATGACCTAACCGGAACTAATGGTAATGACTATATTTATGGTGATGATGGTAATGATGAAATATATGGAGCAAATGGATATGATTATTTAGATGGTGGAAACGGTGATGATTATATAGTGGTTGGTAAAACCTCTAACGCAACAGGTGGTAATGGCTCAGATACTTTTTATGCTGTTATTAACCCAAATTCAGTAAATGGTGGAGAAAGTGGAATAAATGGATATCACTCTTTAATTACTGATTTTACCCAAGGAGAAGATGTTATTGATATAAATGTCGGTAAATTTAATTCTATAAAAGAAGGCATATCACATGACGCCCATACTCTTGGATATCATTTTGAGAATGGTCAAACAATCATTCAAAGTGCAGATGGTGCAACAGCTTTTAAACTAGTTCTTAACGGAGAAATTCACTTAAATAATAGTGATTTTGTATCTTTTGGAAATGCTTTAGATAATATCGAACTTCCAAACAGCGATTTTCCTCTTAATTAAGAAAATGCCCCGTCTTAACATAATTTTGACGGGGCAAGTAATGCCATTTCTACTAAAAAGTTAGATTTTTATTTAATCAACTAAGATCACCAATTTATCTAAATCTCTCATCTCAGCGAATCCGCTTTTTACATCAAAACTTTTCACTAAACTTTCTTTATCATCAAAAATTTCAATTTTTCCTTCGCGCAAAGTAGCAATTACGGCTTCGTGGCTGTGCATAATACCAATATCACCAGAAACTGATGGCACAACAACCAAATGGCATTCTCCTTGAAAGAGAGCGCCATTTGGAGATATAATTTCTACATTAAGTGTTGTCATTATTTTGTTTCTTTTAACAATTTTTCACCTTTAGCAATTGCTTCGTCAATTGATCCAACCATATAAAAAGCGCTTTCAGGAAGGTAATCATATTTTCCAGAGCAAATTTCTTTGAAGCTGTTAATGGTATCTTTTAATGCAACCCATTTTCCAGGTGCACCAGTGAAAACTTCAGCAACGTGGAAAGGTTGAGATAAAAATCTTTGAATTTTTCTAGCTCTTGCAACTGTCAGTTTATCTTCTTCTGAAAGTTCGTCCATACCTAAAATTGCAATAATATCTTGCAAAGATTTATAGGCTTGAAGAATTTTTTGAACTTCGCGAGCAATGTCATAATGCTCTTGTCCAACAATACGCGGATCAAGAATGCGCGAGGTTGAATCAAGTGGATCAACTGCTGGATAAATACCAATTTCTGCAATCTGACGAGAAAGAACCGTTGTAGCGTCTAAATGCGAGAAAGAAGTAGCTGGAGCAGGATCGGTTAAGTCATCTGCAGGCACATAAATAGCTTGTACTGAAGTGATTGAACCATTTTTAGTTGAAGTAATTCTTTCTTGCATCATACCCATTTCGGTGGCAAGAGTTGGTTGATAACCAACCGCAGATGGAATACGACCTAAAAGCGCTGAAACTTCAGAACCAGCTTGTGTAAAACGGAAAATATTATCAACGAAGAAAAGCACATCGCGACCTTCTTTATCGCGGAAATATTCAGCTTGAGTAAGACCAGTTAAAGCAACGCGGGCGCGGGCTCCAGGTGGTTCGTTCATTTGTCCGTAAACTAATGACACTTTAGAATTTTTTAAATTATCAATGTCAATAACGCCAGAATCGATCATTTCGTGGTAAAGATCATTTCCTTCGCGAGTTCTTTCACCAACACCAGCAAACACTGAATAACCACTATGAGCTTTAGCAACGTTATTGATTAATTCCATAATCAAAACTGTTTTACCCACTCCCGCACCACCAAATAGACCAATTTTTCCACCTTTTGAATAAGGGGCAAGAAGATCAATAACTTTGATTCCGGTCACAAGAATTTCGGTTTCAGTTGCTTGATCTGTAAGCTCTGGAGCTTTAGCATGAATTGGTAAAAGCATTGCAGAACTAATTGGACCTTTTTCGTCAACTGGTTCACCAATTACATTCATGATACGACCTAGAGTTCCTTCGCCAACCGGCACAGAAATTGGATTTCCGCTATCAATAACTTCTAGGCCACGAGTAAGACCGTCGGTAGAGTCCATTGCAATTGCACGAACTGTTCTTTCGCCAATGTGAAGCGCAACTTCAAGAACTAGTTTTTTACCATTATTTTCGCATTCAAGCGCGTTGTAAATTGCTGGCAACTCGCCATTTGCAAATTCCACATCAACAACCGCAGAAATTACTTGTGTAATTTTTCCTTTATTTTGCATGTTTATTTAGAGATTAAAAAAGGAGAAATAGTCCATAAGATGACTATTAAAGAGGCGAGCATTTTAAAAATTCAAAATCAAAGTGCAAGTAAAGAAAATGGATTTTTGTTTAGATTTTAATAAATAAAAACAGATATTTTGCAGCGCCATTCTTTTCTTCAGCTGGGCATAGTTTTTGACTTCGAACTAATGTTCATGCCAAGACGAGTTCTTAGAAGTTTTTTATCGGCGAGCTGGCGTTATTAGAAAGAATAAATTTCATCTAAGTTTGAATCTTATGCAATCCTTGTGCTTCCATCATAATATCTTTTGCAATTGGCGCCGCAGCTGCTGAGCCGCCGCCGCCATGTTCTACAACCACTGAAATTGCATATTTTGGATCACCAACTGGTGCAAATCCTACAAAAATTGCATGATTAGCATTGGTTGCATTTTCTGCTTGCGACATTTCTTTCTCTCTTTTTGAAATCACTTGAGAAGTTCCGGTTTTTCCAGCCATTTCAAAACCCTTCTCTTCAATTCTCTTGCCGTAAGCCGTTCCACCCACTTCATTCATTACTCGACGCATTCCTTCTTGAACAAAATTCAAATAACTCGTTTTAACCAGCGGTTTGTCTTTTAGTACATCATATTGTTTGTAAATATTATGATTGCGCACCAAATAAGGTTTGATTGGGATTCCACCATTAGCAATTCTAGCGGTTATTAGCGCCATTTGTAATGGATTCGCCAAAACAAATCCTTGTCCAATTGCAGTGTTTAGAGTATCGCCACCAACCCAAGGTTGTTTAAAAACTTTTCTCTTCCATTCATCGCTTGGAACATTTCCAGCAACCGCTCCGTGAAGACTTATATCTAGCTTCTCACCATAACCAAATCTTTTCGCCATTTCGGTAAATTTTTCATAACCCATTTGATTGGCAATTGTAAAAAAGTAAGTATTGCAAGAATTCATAATTGCACCACTAAGGTCGAGAGATCCGTGTCCGCCTTCTTTCCAGCAGTGAAAACTTCTTTTTCCCATTTGATAACTTCCGCCACAATAAACACGATTATTTGGATTATAATTATTTTCCAAGGCCGCTAAAGCAACCATCAGTTTAAAGGTTGACCCAGGAGGATAAAGCGCTGAAATCGGCTTATTGCTTAATGGCTTACGCTTGTCATTATAAAGCTCTTGCCAATATTCTTTTGAAACCCCTTCAACAAAATTATTTGGATCGAAAGATGGGCTTGATGCATAAGTTAAAATTTCACCAGTCTTAACATCCATTACCACTACTGACGCCACAACATCTTTTATTCTTTCGGTGGTAAATTTTTGTAAAGCCAAATCGATGGTTAAGTGTAAGCGCGAGCCCTCAATTGATGGCTTGATTGATAAGGTTCGAAGCGGAATTTCATGAACATCAACTTCAACATATTTTACACCATATTTTCCACGCAAAGCTTCATCGAAAGTTTTTTCAACTCCAAATTTTCCAATGCGAAAATCGGGATGCATAAAAAGATTTTGCTCGTTTTCATCTATTTCTTTTTCAGAAGGAAGAGACACATAGCCCAAGAAATGAGCGGTTTCGCGCGGATATAAATAACGGCGAATAATTCCACTAGCAATTGAAATTCCTGGCAACAAATAAGAATTAGTTTCAATGCGAGCAACATCGTCCCAACCCAGATTATCCATCAAAGAAATAATGCTTTTGCGGCGCGCATTTTTGATTTTAGTTAAGAAAAGATTTTTTGTTTCAGCATTCAAATCTAGAACTTCGGTGAGCTTATCAACTAATTTTTCAACATCTTTTTTCTTATCTAGATATAATAATAAACGATAGTTGCTGTCATTTTTAGTAAATGCAATTCCATTGCGATCAAACACTGTGCCGCGCGGCGCTGGACTGATTAATGGTTTAATGCGGTTGCTGTCAGATTGACTTGAATATTCTTCATGTTTCCATAATTGCAAATAGGCTAGTCTTGTAACTAAAGCTCCAGCCAGCACTGACTGTCCAGCTCCAATAAACATGGCGCGCCTACTAAAAATTCTATTTTTACGAATATCGCGAAACATGAAAAGTAATTCCTTAGTTCAAACGAGCGTTTAAATAATCAAAGAATTTATGCATCAAAACATAAAGGGTTGAGGATAAAACTAGTTGTATAACGGCAACGGTAATATTCATAAAAGTGCCCGCGAATATCGATAATATCATCCATTTCATTAATAGAAAGCAGAAACAAAAGGCAATAAATTGATGAAAAATTTGTTTAAAATCATCTCTGATCATCATTTTCATATTTAATAATACGAAAAACTTCACCAGCAAAATATAACAAAGCGCTGTAACGCCAAGAGGATTGCCATTTAGTGCATCATTCCAAATTCCCAATAAAAAGATAAACCAAATACCGAATACTTGCCTAAATATTGCAAAATAAAAAACCATCATCAGATCAAAAAGCGGAATTACATCAGAAAAACCCGCAATTTTAATGTCTGAAACATTAAATATAACGAATAGAATCGCGATTAGATGCAGCGTTAAAATTCGTGAGAATGATTTTTGTTCTAACATTTTAAGAAACTTAAAAAAGGGGTCTGACCCCTTTTTGTTAAAAGGGGTCTGACCCCTTTTTTAGGCAAACATTTTGGCGAAATTTCTTCTTTTTCTTTTTTTCCAAAAACCACGATGATAAGCATCAGAAGCAAGTAATGGAATTACTGAAGTAGCTTCAGCAAAAACCATTTGCTCATAAGCAGTGTCAACCTTACCCCATGAGCAAGCTTCTTTTAGGGTTGAAGAAGAGCAAGCGCCGTCGCGAGAATCTGCAACAGTGATTTGCACTGCATATTTATGCATCTCAACTTCTTTTCCTAAAATTTCAGCGCATACCACTGTATCTTGCACGAAATTTTTCGGCACACCGCCACCAATCATTAATAAACCAGTGGTTCCAGCTTTAATTTTAATATCGGTTAATTCTCTAAAATCAGCAATTGAATCGATAGTTAAATGTTTTTTCGGATTTTTTACTTGATGTAAAACTAAACCAAAGCCAGCCGAAGAATCGGTAAATGCCGGACAGAAAATTGGCACATTATGATCATAAGCCAATTCAATTAAAGATTCTTTTTTCTTAGCATTTTTCTTCAAATATTTTCCCATTTCCCAAATAAATTCGCGGGAAGAGTAAGCGCGAGGCTCTAAGCTGTTAGCAATTTTAAAAATTGTTCCGTCGCAATGTTGCAAACTTTCTTCATCAATGTAAGTGTCATAAATTCTGTCGATATAATTATCGCGTAAAAATTTATCATCAATAAATGGCGTGCCTTGATAATGCTTGAATCCCAAAGCTTCAAAAAAATCCATATCAACAATTGAAGCGCCTGTAGAAACAATTGCATCAATCATGTTATATTTGATCATGTCAGCATAAAGCTTCATACAGCCACCAGCAGAAGTAGAGCCCGCAAGTGTTAATACGATTGAACAAGAATTATCTTTTAACATCATGTTAAAAATTTCTGTCGCTTTCGCTAAATCACGAGAAGTAAAAGACATTCCATCCATTTGATCAATGATTGGACGGGCATCAAATGAAGTGATGTCGATATGTTTCACTTCTTTTTTTAGTAAATCTTTTTTAGTAACTTTTTTTGTCGCCATTTTATTTTTTATTAATTTTTTTAGTTTTTTTCAAAATAACCGCTTGCGCAACTATAACATTTTTACCATTAAAAGTACAGCTAGGAGATCCATATAATTCATAACCACAATCAAGTGCCTCACTAACTCTTTCGCAAAATTTTCTATCGTCAATTCCAGTTAATAATCTATATTTTGGCAAACTTACAACTTTTGACATCTTTTAAATATTACCTCAAATTTACCGACTTTATATTAAAGCGACTTATTTCTGGTATGATGTTGCGTCGCTTTCGTTAAGATCACTATACATAGAAACCAAAGGCTCGTCACTAACTTCAATTTGAAGATTTCTATTAAAACCATTAAACTCAGTTCTAATGCTTCTTGAATAAGCGCCTAATTGACCAATTTCGATATAATCGCCTTCGGCAATATTTTTTGGTAAATAAAACGGACCTTTCATAGTATCAAGTGAATCACAAGTTGGACCATAAAATCCAAAAGGTATAAGATCAGAAGAAAGCTGGGTACGACCTTTGCCTTTTATTCTGATTGATTTTGTTGGATAAATGAATCCAGGAAAACCAGCGTCAAATAAACCACCGTAAGTTCCGTCATTTAAATAAAGCATATTTTCTTTTCTGCCTTCAACGCGAACTAATAGCGAACCTGATTCTGCAACTAAAGCGCGCCCTGGTTCACACCAAATGCGACAGTTAGAATCAAGATCTAAATGATTTATTGCATCAAAAATTTCGTCAAAATAAGAGTTTAGATCAGGAGGAGTCATTCCTGGATAAGATGATGGAAATCCACCGCCAATATCAAGAACATCAAGTTTCACTTTTGCCTGATTTAAAATTTCTTTTGTGATTGTAATTGCATTACGATATTCCACTGGATCCATACATTGAGAACCAACATGGAAACAGATTCCGAGTCTTTCTGCAACTGATCTAACTTTTCTAATTAAGCCAATTGACTTAGAAGGAAGAACGCCAAATTTTCCAGATAAATCGATCGCCGCATGAGAATTTGGAATAGCCAAACGCACATGCAAACCAAGATCTTTTGCGTTATTAGTTACATCAGTAATTTTTTTCAATTCATCTAATGAATCTAATGAAAAATCACGAATTCCATATTCAAAATAAGCAGCATGAATTGCTTCACGAGATTTAATTGGATGCATAAAATACATTTTTGCTGCATCGCCAAATAACTCGCTAATTAGCTTAACTTCTAGCAAAGAAGCTACATCAAAATTCTTAACACCGGCGTCAAATAAATGTTTTAAAACCGCTGCATCAGGATTGCTCTTTACTGAATAAAGAACATCGCTGGCATATTTTTTATTTTTAAAATTATCTAAAAACCAACTTGCTGCGCGCTTAATAGAGTTTGGTCTAACGAAATAAACGGGAATTGAAGGTTTTAAATTCAAAACTTCACTTTCAACCGTAGAAAGATTATTTGAAAAAACCTTGGTAGGAACCTTAGAGTCTTGTGTGACTTTTTTGGCAAAATTTAAATAATGAACTTTAGGGTTCGTGCCTCGATCATACTGCTCTAGTGTTTGCTCCATTTCTGATGTGAACTCCAAAAAATTAAATAAATAAAGAAAAAATTTACTTAATCTGACCAAATAATCTCGCGGTTTTGCGATAATTTTTAGACCAAATTTTTTTAAAAAAGAGGGCGCAAAGTAATTTCATTTTTTTATTTGTAAATAAAAAAAATCAATTTTTTTTA
>CAMDMO010000057.1 GCA_945902255.1 Rickettsia typhi
AATAGCGGTAATGGATTTTGGCTGCATGATGAAAAAAGAACATCGTGGCAGCGCCGCTTTATTTGCGTGCTCAGCCATGGCAAAACGCAGTTTTCAACTGGTGAATTCAGTAGAAAAAATTGTTGCTAGTGCTTTATCTGATAATTATGGATCACAAGCAATTTTCTTAAGAATTGGTTTAGAATATGCAGGACAAACCACAAAAGAAAATGGATTGCAGGTTAATGTGTATGAATTAACAAGAGAGAATTTCTTATCCCCCAAACCTCGAATAAGAGTTTCAAGCATCAAAAATCATGTAAATGAAATATCAGCTCCAAAACCCATCTCTAGCAGTCAGCTAGGATTTACTCAACCACTTTGCGCAAGAGGAATATAAGTTAACCATCATGATATTTTTTAACTCTTCAGCTTTTAATTTTGACGATAATATTATTAATGCAGTTGGTAATCCTGCGAATGTAGTCATCTTCACATCAAAAGAAAATATGAATGATGATACAATGTCAAAAATTGCCTATAATAAATTTCCCATTACTGTTTTTTTACAACAACGCGGTAATATAAATGAATTTGATCTTCGATTCTATACGAAAGATGGTAAAGAATTTGGCCTATGTGGTCATGGCACCATTTGCGCAGCTGGGGTTATAAATGCTGCTTACAAAAATCTATCAACAAATATTTCTTTTCACTTAAGTGATGCTAGAGTTATTGAAGCTTCACTTGGTAAAAACCAAGCCACTATTAAATTTCCAACCACCGATGTTGAGTTGTTAAAAAATAAAATAACAGCCGAAAAATTATGCGAAATTTTTAATATAAAAGAAACTGATGTAGCAAATATTTATCAAGCCAAATCTATAAGGGATTATATTATATATTTAAAAGACCCTAAAACTCTTAGAAATATCAAACCAAATCTTGATTTGATTTTAAAATATTCTGCAGAATTAAATTCTAGAATTATTACAATTTTTTCTGATACAAATTTTGCTGATTTTAATATTGAAGTTAGAGTTTTTTCACATTTGATTGTAGGGAAAAATATTGGCGACGGAGAAGATGTAGCCTGCGGCTCAGCCAATTGCTCTATTGCACCAATTTT
Source organism: Rickettsia typhi (assembly GCA_945902255.1). Taxonomy (GTDB): domain Bacteria; phylum Pseudomonadota; class Alphaproteobacteria; order Rickettsiales; family UBA1997; genus UBA2645. The sequence continues at coordinate 1,109 of CAMDMO010000057.1, forward strand.
AAACAAAGATTCTTATAAAACACTTTTTCCATATCAATATAATGAATTGCATCAATTCGGCGGAGTTCAGATGATAGAATATGATAAGAAAAATAAATCTATTAAAATTACCGGTGGTTTTAAAGTTGAAGAACTATAAACGACAATTTGTCGCTAAATATAGCATACTAAACTATATCCGTCTCATTTTGACTCAAGAAATAAATCAATTTTAAAAAAACACACTTCGCACTTGAGCTTTTGATAAAAAAGATTTCTATGAACCATATATCACAAACGCCCAATTTATTTAGTTTTCATTCAATCAAAGAAAAGTTTAAATAATGAGAAATTCCAAACTGTTTTCTACCGCGTTGTGCTTTTTAGCAATGGTATCTACACCAGCAAATTCTGCAGTACTTGAAAGTGAGCAAAGTGACAATAAAAAAACTAGCTTCAATATTTTTGATACACAAATTTTCTCATTATCAAAAAAGAAGGAAAATTCCTTCGACGCTCCTTCTGCTACATATATTTTAACATCAGAAGAAATTAGAAGATCTGGCGCAACTTCAATTCCAGAATCTCTAAGATTAGTTCCGGGTTTACAAGTAGCTAGAATTGATGGTAATAAATGGGCGATTTCTGCTCGCGGATTCAATGGACAATTTTCCAATAAATTATTGGTAATGATAGATGGAAGAACCATTTATACCCCAGTGTTTTCAGGCGTATTATGGGATATTCAAGATTATGTATTAGAAGATATTGACAGAATTGAAGTTGTAAGAGGCCCTGGTGGAACTATTTGGGGAGCTAATGCAGTAAACGGCGTAATTAATATCATTACAAAAAGTGCCGTACAAACTCAAGGCTCTTATGTTTCTCAAATAATAGGAAATCAAGATAGATCAATTTCGGAAGTTAGATATGGTGGAAAAACCGCAAGCCAAGATGCTTATCGTTTATATGCAAAAAAAGCGGTTAGAGATGGTTTAGAAAAAAAAGGTGGAAGCATGACTCACAATGATGGAAACACTCAAAATAGAGCTGGCTTTAAATATGACATAACCTCAATTAAGGATAGCACAATTTCACTTCATGGAGACACTTACGAAGGTAGAGCACAAAATTATTTCTCTGGCGCACCATTAAATTATCAAAATGACAAAGATTCTCGCGGCGGGAATATTGCAGTTAATTGGGATAAAAGGCTATCTAAAAAATCGAACTTTACCCTAAGCTCTTATGTTGATTATGATCAATTTTCAATGCCTGTATTTAGAAGAAGCGCAAAAACTTACGATATTGATTTTCAACATTTTTATGATTTCTCATCAGAAAATCAATTTTCATGGGGTACTGGTTACAGAAGAATTAACGATCATATAAAACCGACCCCAGTATCATCTGGATTAGTAATATTTAATTATAACCCAAAAAGCATGAACAGCTATATTTATAGCGCATTCGTGCAAGATAAAATAGGAATAATTGCTGATAAACTTTATTTAACAGTTGGTTCAAAATTCTTAAAAAATAATTTTACCGGCTTTGAAATTCAACCAAATGCTAAATTAGCTTATTATCCAACTAGAAACCAAACAGTTTGGGCATCAGTTTCAAGAGCGGTAAGAACTCCAACCAGAAATGAAGATGGACTAAATTTAGCAGGCGGAGCGCAGCAAGGTAATACTAGTTACAGCTCTGAAACTTTAGTAGCCTACGAATTAGGATATAGAATAAAACCATCTCGCAAAGTAACTATCGACGCCTCAACTTTTGTAAATCAATATAGCTCGCTAAGAACATTTGATACTGTTCCAACTGGAAGATCTGCTAATAATAATGCTTATGGCGAATCTTACGGTTTTGAATTGTCAACTAAATGGCAAACTACTAATGATTTAAAATTAGAAGCAAGTTATGACTTTTTAAAAACCGATATACATCTAAATAGAGCCTCTACTGATGCAACCGGATCAAGCTCCTTACAAATGGCAACTGAAGGACAATCACCTCGCAATCAATTCAAGATTAAGTCTTTTTATAACATCACTCCGAAACTTGAGTTTGACAATATCTTATATTATGTAAGTGGCTTGCCAACTGCAAATGCAGTAGCTAACCCATCTACCGGAGTTATAACTACAGGCCCAGGAATTCCATCTTATTTTAGATTAGATACCAGACTTGGTTATCTTGTTACAAAAAATCTTGATCTAAGTGTTGGTCTGCAAGACATCTTAAATCAAACTCACACTGAGTTTAAAGCGGCAACATTTAACACCCCAACACAAATGGGCAGGACTTATTATTTTAAACTTGCTTGGCAATATTAAACCTCAAAAAAACCCAATTTTAAGAGAAGTGAAAAAAATTAATTTTATTAATCACGAGTTTGCCGCTGTCTTTTTGGCTTTATTATTCATAATCACAAACTCTTTCGCGGGAGCCGGTGATGAAGATGAAGCATCGGCATATGTCTCTTTTATTGAGACGATAGTGCAAACAACTCAAGGTCTAAATACTCACGGAGTGCTTTGCGTGCTTGGTAGTGACGAGATATCTAAAATTATCGCTGCCAGCGTTAAGTCTGTAATTAACTTAAATTCAGATCCAAGTAAATATACCTCTTGCAAAGCGATTTATATAGCTAAAGATAAAAATAAAAATGTAAGAACTTATATTGAGCAATTTAACAGTAAAAAAATTCTTACCATTGCAACATTTGACGGATTTACAGAAGGGGGCGGATTATTACAAATTGAAACTGGAAGAAGAAATTTTGAATTAACTCTAAACACAGAAGTGGCTAAAAAAACTGGCATAAAGCTAAACGCTTTAGCTTTATCGTTAGTAATTAATTAATAAATCTTATGAAAGAAATTAACAAAAACCAAGCTATCGATATAGAATTTTTAAGAAGCATAATCGAAAATGATTTTGAATTCGAAAAAGAACTTTTTGCAATTTTTTCAGAAAATGCTACGCGCAATGTCACAAAAATGGAAGATGCAATTAAGAGTGGTGATAGCAATTCTTGGTATATGTCATCTCACGCTTTTAAAGGCGCCTCAGCTTCAATAGGAGCATTCCAACTATCAAATATATTGGAATATGCACAAAAACATCCAGAAGATAATATAGAACAAAAAAATGAGATTCTATCTAAAGTAAAAGATGAGTTAAAACTTGTACTAGATTTTATCACTAAAGAGATAGCTGGTAAATAATTTTAAAACACATCCAAGGGCGCGCAAGAAGCTATGCACATGATTCTTAAGAGCAGAATTTTAAACCAAAAAGATGAAACATAAAGTGAGTGTTTTGAGGTTAAAATAGTATAGCTTAAATTGATTTTCTGGAAATGTTATTAGTGGCATAATAAGCAATTCCAAGTCCATAAATAATCGATAATAAAGACCCAAAAAACACCCCTATTCTTACTTCATTCATCATATAATCATCGCCCACAAAAGCTAATGATCCAATGAATAAGCTCATGGTAAAGCCTATGCCGGTAAATATAGAGGCGGCATAAAATTCAAGCCAATTTGCGCCATTTGGAAGATTGGTAATTTTGAATTTTATTGCCAAAAAGCTAAATAACATCACACCTAATTGTTTTCCAAAAAATAATCCAAGAATAACGCCAATCACAAGTTCGTCAAAAAATATTTCTGGAGAAAAATTTTCAATTCTAACTCCCGCATTAGCAAAAGCAAAAACTGGTAAAATTAATAAATTTACAATCGGGGTAATTTTATGAGCCAGCTTTTCTAATAATTTTTCATTATGAATTTTAAATGGAATGAATAAAGCCAATATAACGCCTGCTAAGGTTGCATGAACCCCTGACTTCAAAATTACCAACCATAAGAAAAATCCTAAAATTAAATAAAGTGAAATTTTATTATAATTTCTAGTTCTCAAAAGAAATAAAGCGATGATGACAATTACAGCAAGGCCCAAATAAACTAAGCTAATTTTTTGTGAATAAAAAATCGCAATAATCAAAATCGCCATTAAATCATCTATAACTGCCAAGGCCACTAAAAATATTTTTAAAGAACTGGAAATTTTTTTACCAAAAAGCGAAATTATTGCATAAGCAAAGGCAATGTCAGTTGCGGTTGGAATAGCAAAACCTTTTAAATTTGATAAAATTTTATGATTAAAACAATAAAAAATTAACGCCGGAACAATCACGCCACCACATGCAGCAATTAGCGGCAAGGCTATTTTACTTTTACTTGAAAGTTCACCCGTTAACACTTCTTTTTTCAGCTCCATTCCCACTAATAAAAAGAATATCGTCATCAAGCCATCATTTATCCCGTCGCGAATTGTAAAGCCATCATTATAAAAAGAGCTAAGCGATAAATTAGTTAAAATAAGATTTTGATAAGCATCATAACTTGCGGAATTAGCAAGAAAAACAGCTGACAAGGTTGCAAATGCAAGTAAAATTCCAGTCGAAGCTTCTAGTGCTAAAAAGTTTTTAAAAGCTTTCTTAATCATATTTATTTTTATATTTTAAAATCTTCACCAAGATATACTTTTCTAACTTCGCTATTATTAATAATTTCATCTTTTGATCCAGACGCTAGAATCATTCCATCATATACAATATAAGCCCGATCAACAATTGAAAGTGTTTCGCGCACATTGTGATCTGTAATTAAAACACCAATACCGCGATGTTTCAAATGGCAAACCATTTGCCTAATATCATTAACTGCAATTGGATCAACTCCCGCAAATGGCTCATCAAGCAATATAAATGAAGGGTTTGTAGCTAAAGCTCGCGCAATTTCTACCCTCCTTCTTTCTCCCCCAGATAGCGACAAAGCATGAGATTTTCTGATATGAGTAATTGAAAATTCTTGCAATAATTGCTCTAACTTTTCTTCGCGCTTATTTTTTTCTGTTTCAGAAATTTCAAGAATGGAATAGATATTATCTTCAACATTCATGCCACGAAAAATCGATGCTTCTTGCGGCAAATATCCAACTCCAAGTCTGGCGCGTTGATACATTGGCATAGTTGTAATATCTAGCTGATTAAGAAAAATATTTCCCGAAGTTGCGTCAACTAAACCAACAATCATGTAAAAACAAGTGGTCTTACCAGCGCCGTTTGGTCCAAGCAAGCCAACTACTTCGCCCTGCTTAATATTTAGGCTAATATCGCGAATAACCTTTTTCTTGCCATATTTTTTACTAAGATTTTTTATCGCTAAAATTTTATTCATTTGGTTTTTTTAATTATTAACGCTAATTCGGGATAAAAAAACCTCAAAACTCGTCATCCTTGGGCTGAAGGGTCAGAGGATCTCATAAGTTTTGCTTAAGGAGCGATCCTCGAAGCTTCCCATCAAGGATGACAGGGTTTAACATGTTTTTTATCCCGAACTTGGCGTTATTAGATCACTTCTTGTCTTCGCCAATAATTACCATAACTCTTTTATCTTCAGATTTATTGACAGAGTTTGATTTTACAGACTCCTTCCCTTGTCTTCCAACAAAGTGACCTTTTTTAGTTTTTATATTATAAATAAATTTATCGCCACTAGCAATTGAAGTACCATCATTTACAATAACATTTTGCTCTAAAACAAAGATATCTTCATTTGGATCATAATAACCAGTATCGCCGCTGGCAATATATTCCGAACCAAAAACCTTTACATTTTCTTTCGCATCAATTCTTTTGATTGAAGATTTATCATTATTTAAGCCGCTTCCCTTTTCTTCATCATAAAACATAATCATTTTTTGCGCTAACAAGCTGCTATCTTCCTTTTCAACCACAACATTACCAACAAAATTAATCACTTGCGTTTTTCTCTTGATGTCGATGATATCTGACCTTATTCTGGTTGGCTGCTCTTTTACAGTAGTAGTTTTTGATTTTTCTTCACCCAGAGCTTTATTGCAGCTTATGAATAAAATATTGCAATAAATTATCGATAATAAAATCTTTTTTAAATTCATGAAAAGCTTTAGTTTAAAGCGTTTGGCATTGGTTGTTTTTTGCTGCACGATTACAATTGTTATAATCCTTAAAGCGCCTCAATTTCTAGACACCAAAGAGATTTTACAATTTAATCGTAATCTTGAAAACTACAATGTTAAATTACAGATTATTGATGCAAATGATAAAAAAATTGCCGAATTTTCAGTAGCTTTAGCTGATGATGATTACAAAAAAATGTATGGTTTAATGAATTTAAACCACCTTCCCAAGCAATATGGAATGCTATTCACATTTTCGTCAGAAGAAATATTGGCAATGTGGATGAAAAACACCAGAATTCCTCTTGATATGCTTTTTATTGATAAAAACGATGTAATTGTTAACATTAAAACCAATAACACCCCTTATTCTCTTGAAATTATTTCTTCAGAAAAAAAGACTAAAAAAGTCTTAGAAATTAATGGAAATTTAGTAGGTAAATTAGGCATAAAAATTGGTCAAAAAATTAAAATTATTTAAGGGCGTCTCTAAAAAATGAAAATCTTTTTAATTGAAGATGAAAAATCTTTAAAGCCAGAAACACTTGCCAAGTCTGATTTAGCAAAGTTTTTAGCTAAATTAAAAAAACCAAATCTTAATATTCTAAAAGATGTTGAAGAAATTATAAATATTACAAAAAAAGATGGCGACAAGGCTTTAATTTCTTTTTCAAATAAATTCGATAAAACTGCTTTTAAAAAATCTGCAGATTTACTGGTAACAAATAAAGAAATTATTGATGCTGAAAAATCACTTAATAAAGAAGTAAAACAAGCCTTGAAGCTTGCTTATCAACGCATCGCGCTTTATCACAAAAAACAATTACCAAAAGATTTTTTATTTACCGATAATCTAGGCGTAGAGCTTGGAAACTCTTGGCGAGCCATTAATTCAATTGGTGTTTATGTTCCGGGTGGAACTGCTTCTTATCCTAGTTCAGTTTTAATGTCTGCAATACCAGCGATTATTGCAGGAGTGAAAGAGATCAGCATTTCTGCACCCTCAACTGCTGGAAAAATTAATCCCGCCGTTTTATTTGCCGCAAAAATTTGTGGCATTAAAAATATTTATAAAATTGGTGGAGCTCAGGCGATCACTGCTTTTACCTATGGCACAAACACAGTTAAAAAAGTTGATAAAATTGTTGGCCCCGGCAATGCCTATGTTGCATCAGCTAAAAAAATATTATTTGGCGAAGTTGGAATTGATATGATCGCTGGTCCAACCGATGTCACAATTATTGCTGATAAAAATAATAATCCTAATTGGATTGCAGCTGATGCCCTTTCTCAATTAGAGCATGGCTCAGACTCTAAAGCCTTTATCATCACCGATAATCTTGAATTTGCTGAAAAAATTTTAATATCAATTTCATCTTTAATAAAAAATTTAAACCGCAAAAATATTATTGAGAAAAGCTTAAAAAATTCAGCAATTTTTGTAATAAAAAATTTAAATGATGCGGCAAATATCGTAAATTTCATCGCTCCTGAACATTTAGAAATTTCAGTAAAAAATCCAAAAAAATTTCTGCCAAAAATTCAAAATGCTGGCGCAATTTTCTTAGGAAATTATACTCCTGAAGCAATTGGAGACTATATTGCGGGACCAAGCCATACTCTGCCAACAGAAGGAACAGCAAAATTTTCTAGCGGACTTTCTGTTTTTGATTTTCTAAAAAGAATCTCTTTAATTTCTTGCAATAAAAAATCTTTTCTTCAACTAGCTCAAGCCACTTCAATTTTAGCAGAATCAGAAGGTCTTGATGCTCATAAACTCAGTATTACAATTAGAAAAAATGAAATTTAATTCAAAAATTTTTTACATTATCGCCGTCTTCAGCCTTTTATTTTCCTGCTCTAAGAAAGATGAAAAAACTAGCGCTGAAATTGAATATGTGAAAGCGATGAATCTTCTAAAAGAAAAAAGTTATGCCGAAGCCGCAACTACTTTTGAAAAAATCGATGATGATTATCCATTCTCTAAATGGGCTTCAAAAGCTCAAACTATGGCGGTTTACGCCAGATATAAAGAAGAGGATTATGGGAAACTCATACAAATAACTGATGATTTTCTAAACCTAAATCCATCAAGCGAATATGTGCCTTACATGCTTTATATGAAAGGTTTGTCTTATTATAATCAAATTCCCGCGATAACTCGTGCGCAAGATGATACTCAACATTCTTCCTTTATTTTTCGCGAATTAATAGCACGCTTTCCAGAAAGCGACTATTCACTAGATGCTAAAGAAAAAATAGCCTTTGTTGATGAACATTTAGCTGGTGCAAAAATGTCAATTGGTCGCTATGAAATTAAAAATCAAAATTATGTTGGTGCTATTAGTTATTTTAGCGAAGTTATTTATCGCTATCGCCAAACAAAACAAGTGCCAGAGGCATATTTTCGCTTAGTTGAAATTTATTGCAAAATTGGCTTAAAAGAAGAAGCAAAAAAAGCTCAACGCGAGTTAAATTCGAAATTTCCAGATAATCATTGGACAAAGCTTTCCAACTTAATTGATCTAAAAAATTCTTAAAAACCCTTCTCTAAATGAAAGATATAAAGCTTGGATCCAAACACATTTGGTTGCCTTATACTCAAATGCAAAATCATTTACCACAACTAGAAGTTGAGAGCGCAAAAGGCTCAGAAATATTTCTAAAAGATGGTCGAGTTTTGCTTGATGGAATATCTTCTTGGTGGTCTGTTTCTCATGGCTATAATCACCCTCACCTAATAAAAGAAATTACTAAACAAGCGAAGATTTTACCTCATATTATGTTGGCTGGATTTGCCAATGATCAAACTTATAAACTCGCTCATAGGTTGTGTAAATTTAGCAATATGGATCGAGTATTTTTTTCCGACTCAGGCTCAACTGCAATTGAAGTTGCAATGAAGATCGCTTGGCAATTTCACCTAAATTGCAAAAATAAAAATAAAATAAAATTTATTTCTTTTAAAAACTCATATCATGGGGATACTACGGGCGCAATGTCTCTTGCCGATTTAAGTTCTGGAATACATAAAAAATTTCAAAATATTTTATTAGAAAATTTTAATTT
>CAMDMO010000058.1 GCA_945902255.1 Rickettsia typhi
AAGCGCCGTGGTTCCTGCTTTGGAAAATGTTGCGCTGTGGCATGAAAGAGATATTTCTCACTCTTCAGTTGAGAGAATGATTGCACCAGATTCAACAATAACACTAGATTTTGCACTAGCTCGCCTAGCTTCTTTAATGGAAAATTTAAGTGTTTATCCGCAAAATATGCAAAAAAATCTAGATCGCTTAGGTGGTTTAGTTTTTTCACAAAGAGTGCTTTTAGCATTGATTGAAGAGGCCGGAATTTCGCGTGAAGATGCTTATACAATTGTTCAAACTAATGCGATGAAAATTTGGTCAGGTGAGTCAAATAGCTTTTTGGAATTGCTTAAAGCGGACAAAAAGGTTTCTTCAAAACTAAGTGTAAAAAAATTAGAAGAGATATTTGATCTTAACTATCATACCAAAAATATTGATTTTATTTTTAAAAAGATTTTTGGTTAAGGGCTGTGTAGTAAAAAGATACACTGTGAGCGCGCTGCTGGAGATGAATCAATAAAAAATTGATATAAATAATTCCGCGAGATACTTGATATTGTCGATTCCTCGATAAAAAGCTGCAAACTTAATTCCTAACTTCGAGCGAAGTTTTCAAGCTATAGCATCAGATCAGCTTTATGCTATAGATAAATAGCGCCGTTTAATGCGTTATTTCAATTAATAAACCAAATTAATAGCATGATAAAAGCAAGATCTGATAAAGATAAAAGTTTTTTGCTTGAAAGAGCCAAAGAATATATTGCTGGAAATTGGAATTCAATTTCTGCGATTGATCAAAAATCTATTGAAACTCTTCGTAAACAGGCTGTTGAGCAAGTGGAATCAGGAAATTTACAAGATGCTCTGCAAACTCTTGCCAAATTGCGTGATGAAAAAACCGGAATAATTACAGTTGAAATTGCTGCGCCAGATGGAATAACGCCGTTAGTTGTAAGAGATGCAAGAAAATGTAAAAATCCAGAAGTTAGAGAAAGCGAAGCATTTGAAATGTTAGTTATTAATGCTCATCAAGCAGCCTGTGACATAGCTGATATTGAAGGTAAGCCGCAATTAAAAGCTGCTTTAATTGAAAAAGCTCATGAATTTATAAAAAGATTTGCAATTGAGAATGCTGGAAAATCTCAGGGGGATATTTCTAAAGCTTACAAAAAAGAAATAAAATCCCTTGTTGAGTTCATGGAGCAAAATGGCGTTAAAAAAGCCGCAGGAAAATTAAATGATGCCAAAGAATTTCAAAATTTTAAATATCCTGACAATCAAAATGTTGCTACTCTTTCGTCAATAAATGATAAAGATGGCAAACCAGTTGTAGTAATGCAGGCTGCAGTAGCGATGAAGGGTTTAACTGACGAGCAAAAAGCTGAATATGAGGGAATGAGGGAAGCTGCTTGGTTTAAAAAAATGAAACCTCATCAGCAAAAATTAGTTGAAAAATATGCGCCAGTTATAATGGCGCAAAAGCATGTTATACCTACGCAATTAAGAGCATTTATTCCTGGAATGAGAAACGCAGCTCAAGAAATTACTGCGATTTCTTCAAGTAAAGATAGCTTTGAAGTGGTTCATGAATCTTATCGTTCGGGAACTTTGGCGGCTTTGGTTGCCGACAAAGATTCTCGTCAAGAGATGACTAACCAAAATGCTCGTCAAGCGCAAGAATGGGTAGGAGAAGGAGTGGTGCTGCATTGTAACACTTTAAATTCTGGCCCAGGTGTTGGCAGAGGAACTTCTGCTGACCGCGAAATAGTTAAGCGCACAATGCAAGCGGCAAAGGAAGTTGAAGGAGTTAAAGAAACAAATACTGCTTTTAACGCCTTTAGATTAATGGGGTCAGCTAGCAATGTTAGCGATACTAAAAAATCATTAGTTGATCTAGCGAATTCTTTGCAAATAAAATCTCCAACAAGAGAAGAGCAAAAAGCTTTAAAAACAATTCAAATAAATTTAACTTCCGGAAGAGTTGGAAGGTTATTTAGTGGATCTGTGAGTAAGGCATTAGAAGTTCTTAGTGATAAGATGACGCCAGATGTTATTGATGTTTTAAGAACCGCTATAGATTTAAGAAAAATAATCTCAAAAGCAGATGTTTTTATCAGGCTTGGTGATGCACAGAATTCTAGTTTGGAAGTTTCGAGTGGAATTAATTTAGTTACCTATAAAATAAATAAAATTTTAGATAACCCTAATTCTTCTGGTATTGACAGAGATATACAAAGAGAGGTGATGCTAACAAAGTGCGCTAGCGGCAAAGACAGAACGGGTCTTGCGATGCACGATCAATCAGCTAAAGCAGTTTCTTCCGCTTTAGGAATTCCAATCGGAAATGTGGATAAAGCATTATTGGTTTCTGGACATACTACTTCAGTTCCAGGATCTCCTGTTTTTGGCGGTGGAAGCATAGGTAATTACGGCACTAAACATGAAAATAAAGCAGGATTACCGAAAAATAGACCAGAATTAATAATAATCGTCGAAAAATCTGCTGATTCTAATAAAATTAAACCACCTTCTAGATTTGCCTTGCTTAAAGCTAAAATGGCGAGTCTCTTTTCACATTCTGAGTCAGCGAAAGTGAGTGTTACTGATTTAGATGTTAGCGAGAAAGTTGTTGTAGCAACTTCTGCTGTTAGAGATAGTGTTGTTACGGCTAGCTCACAAGATATTCCTATTAAAAGTTTTGTAGATCTTGGCCCTTCACCAAATTCTGCACCATCTCCGCGTAGCGGGGAAAGAGTTGGTAAGGATGCTAATACTAACTCGATAAGCGCCTAATTTTTTAACTAATGAAATCTTTTGATGTTGTAATTATTGGCGCTGGCGCAGCGGGTATGATGTGCGCCATAGCCGCGGGCGCTAGGGGTAAAAAAGTTTTATTGTTAGATCATGCTAAAGCGGTTGGTGAAAAAATTCGTATTTCTGGTGGCGGAAGATGTAATTTTACCAATATCCATACGAGCGAAAAAAATTTCATTTCTAAAAATCCTCATTTTTGCGTTTCGGCTTTGAAGCGCTTCACTGCATCAGACTTTATTTCTTTGATAAAAAAACATGAAATTGCTTTTCACGAAAAAACTTTAGGGCAATTATTTTGCGATTTTTCTTCGAAGCAAATTATCGAGATGCTATTGAAAGAGTGCGCAGATGTTGGGGTTGAAATTATTTTAGAAAAAAAAGTAAGCGAGATAAAAAAGATAGAAAATATTTTTGAAATAAAATTTGAAGAAGAATTAGCGCAAGCTCAATCACTTGTAATTGCAACTGGCGGGCCTTCAATTCCAAAAATGGGCGCCACAACTTTTGGCTATGATATTGCTAGGCAATTTAAATTAAAAATTATTCAACCTCGTCCAGCACTAGTTCCATTTACTTTTGAAGAAAAATTATTAAATAAAACTAAAATTCTTTCAGGGGTTTCTGTTGATGCGGAAGTTTCTTTTCGTGAGGTAAAATTTAGAGAAGCAATATTATTTACACATCGTGGAATCAGTGGCCCAGCGATATTGCAAATATCTTCCTACTTTCAAAATGGTGAAAAAATTATTATAAATTTTGCGCCAAAAATTGATGTTTTTTTGTGGTTACAAGAAGAGAGAAAAAATAAACCAAAGCAAGAAATTCAAAATATTTTAGCGCAAATTTTACCAAAAAGTTTGGTAAGTTTTATTTTAGAAGAGCTTGGATTTTATGGTTTTTTAGCTGATTTTTCTAATCAAAAGCTAAAAGAAGTTGCAAATTTTATCAATTCATGGACTGTTATACCAAGTGGCACGGAAGGTTTTGCAAAAGCCGAAGTAACAATTGGCGGTGTTGATACAGACGAAATTTCTTCTAAGACTTTTGAAGCAAAAAAAGTAAAAGGATTATTTTTTATAGGCGAAGTTTTAGATGTAACCGGTTGGCTCGGAGGATATAATTTTCAATGGGCTTGGGCTTCTGGTAAAGCCGCTGGGGAATATGTTTAGTTAAATTAAAAATTAAAAAATATGACAGTTACAAAAGAATTTAAACCAATAAAAAAACCATCCGCATTTAATTCTGATCCTCATAATAATAGAGGTGGCAAGGGCGGTAAAAAAGGTTCAACCGCTGTAGCTGCTGGCGGAATGAAGGGTGGGAAAAAATTAACTGTGCCAAAGTTTAAAGGCGGTAGCGGCGGAGATAGATAGTTTTTTGGCGCCATTCTTTCTTGAGTTGGTGCATTATTTCTAGGTTTATCATGTTATTTCTCGAGTTACCATCATTCTTTTTTAAGCTGCCACATTTTTGAGTTGTCACCCCGTCGCATGACGGGGTGACAATTTGGGAAGGAATGTTGGCAACTCAAGAAAGAATAAGGCGGCTTGAGCTCCTGTCTGTATTGCAGAATATCGAGATGATTTTGGGTGCGGAATTTATGCGCCCTTCGCCCTTATAACGCCAATTCGGGATAAGTAAATAAAATTTACTCAATCTAATTACCCGCCCTCAAGGGGCGGGTAATTAGATTGAGTGCGCTATCCCGAATTGGCGTTTATATTTTAATACCACTTTTTAACTAAATCCTGAATTTTTTTATTAACATCGGCAAGTCTTTCGGCTTCAGTTGCGGCGTCTCTTAGTGAAGTTCCAACAAATTCTGATTCATCAAATCCCATAAAATTAAAATTAACTTTAGCGTTAAAGGCGATGCTGTTCCAATTTGGATAGTCGAAATTAAAGCTGTTTTCAGAGTAAATTCCGCCTGAAGTTATAAGGGTTAGCGCTTTTTTCCCTGACATCATTTTTTGACCCATTTCAAAAGTTTCGCCTTTAAAAATAACGGCATCAAGATAGGCTTTAACCGCTGCAGGCATGCCAAAATTATGCATTGGATAAGCCATCACCAAAATATCTGCTGATTTTAATTGAGCGATTAATTTATCGTTTTTTTCTAAAAGTTTTGCTTCAGTTGCATCTAATTTTTGTCCACCATAATTGCGTTTATAATATGCCTGAATGTTAATCTCGTTAAATATTGGCATTTGTTCTTTTAATAAATCTACTGTTTCAATATTCTTATCTTTTACCTCATTTAAAAAAATATCTAAAAGCTTTTTAGTTTGAGAATTTGCGCCACTTGGCAGATATTTTATAATTAGAGTTTTCATATGTTTTTTAAAAAAAGTTAATAAAGTGCAGCCTAAAACAATAAAGAAAACCAATCAAGAAAAATGACAAATAATAAATCACCAAAACAAATACTTAAAAAAATTTTTGGCTATGACAGTTTTCGCGGAAGTCAGGCTGAAATTATTGATGAAGTGATTGCGCAAAAAAATGTTTTGGCTTTGATGCCAACTGGTGGCGGAAAATCTCTTTGTTATCAAATTCCAGCTTTATGTTTAGATGGTTTGGCAATTGTGGTTTCGCCACTTATCGCTTTAATGCAAGATCAGGTTAGTGCTTTAAAATTGGCGGGAATTAATGCTGAGGCAATTAATTCTAGCATGTCGCAATCTCATATTTTTGAGGTAAAAAATTTAATTACTAAAGGCGAGTTGAAACTGCTTTATGTGGCGCCAGAAAGATTATTGATGCCAGATTTTTTAGATTTTTTAAGTTCGATAAAAATTTCTTTATTTGCAATTGATGAAGCACATTGTGTATCGCAATGGGGTCACGATTTTCGACCGGTTTATACTGAACTTGCGATTCTATCAAAAAGATTTCCAAAAGTTCCCAGAATTGCTTTAACCGCGACCGCAGACCTTCCTACCAGAAAAGATATTATTTCAAAATTAGCTCTAGAAGATGGAAGAGTTTTTGTTGCTAGTTTTGATCGTCCAAATATTTGCTATACAATTGCATTGCGCGACAATAGTAAAAAACAATTGTTAGAATTTCTCAAAAATAATCATCAAGATGACAGTGGAATTGTTTATTGTTTATCGCGCAAAAACACTGAAGAAACCTCGATTTGGCTGAAAGAAGAGGGTTTTAATTCTTTTCCATATCACGCTGGAATGGACTCAGCAACTAGAAATAAAAATTTAGAAAAATTTCTAAGCGAAGATAAAATAATCATGGTTGCAACTATTGCATTTGGCATGGGAATTGATAAGCCAGATGTAAGATTTGTTGCTCATATGAATGTGCCAAAAAATATTGAAGCCTATTATCAAGAAACCGGCAGAGCAGGGCGTGATGGCTTGCCAGCCAACGCTTGGATGTCTTATGGCTTAAATGATATTGCAACTCAAAGAAGTTTTATTGAAGAGTCAAATTCTGATGAAAATCAAAAAAGAATTGAGCGGCAAAAGTTAAATTCTTTACTTGGTTTATGCGAAACTACAAATTGCAGAAGACAAGTTTTGTTGGAATATTTTGGCGATAAATGCGAGCCTTGCGGCAATTGTGACAATTGTTTAAATAAGCCAGAAAGTTTTGATGGCACTGTTGCGGCGCAAAAAGCAATTTCTTGTGTTTATCGCACAGAACAAAGATTTGGCGTGGCATATTTAATTGATGTTTTGCTTGGAATTGAAGATGAGAGAATAAAAAATTTTCGTCATCATCAAATTAGCACTTTTGGAATTGGTAAAGAATTTAGTAAACAAGAATGGCAATCGGTTTTTCGTCAATTGGTTGCTTTTGGTCTATTGAAGGTTGATTTAGCAGGACATGGAGGTTTACAAATTACCGATCTGGGAAGAAAATTTTTGCAGGAAAAAAGTGAAATTAGATTAAGAAAATACACAACAAAAACCAAAATAAAATCTGCATCTAAGGTTAAAGTGGCAAAGCAGATTTTAGAATTATCTAGTGACGATGAAAGTGATTTATTTTTAAAATTAAAAGCAAAAAGATTAGAAATTGCTAAGGCGCAAAAAGTTCCGCCTTATTTAATTTTTCATGATAAAACTTTGGTTGAAATGGTAAAATTAAGGCCAAAATCTTTGGCGGAAATGGTTAATGTTAGTGGAATTGGTGAGGCTAAAGTTAAGCAATATGGCAAAGTGTTTTTGGAGGTTTTATAATGCTGTTAATGCTAGGTAAATAAAATTTACTCGGTCTAATCACCCGCCCTCAAGGGGCGGGTGATTAGACCGAGTAAATTTTATTTACTTATCTTGAGCTGGTATTGTACCAAGTTGTAATCTAAAGTGCGTCAACAAATATTTAAAAATTAAAAAATATGTTAAAAAAACTAAAAACCCCAAAAATTATTTTTCCATTTTTTATGGCGTTGATGATGGCATTTGTAATGTCGGCGGTTATGATTTTAGTTAATTTAGGCTTTGTTAATGGATTTTTTTTCATTTGGATGAGGTCATTTTCAATTGCTTTTTTGATCGCCTTTCCAACCGCATATTTTGTAGCGCCACTTGTGCATAAAATTGTAAAAAAAATTTGTTCATAAATTATGGCTTTGGATTGGCAAACCGCATCAAGAGAAAGTGCAAATATTGCGCCTTTAGCTCATTTAGAGCCAGAAGCGCAGGTGCAAATTTACACCGCAAAAGCTTTCTCGTGGCGAGGAAAATTTAGTGTGCATAGCTGGCTTGCTACAAAAGAAAAAAATGCGGATAGTTATTTGGTTTATCATGTTTTAATGTGGGGATCCGCCTATGGTGGTGGCGTGATTGCGGTTCAAAAAGATATTCCAGATCGTTATTGGTATGGCGCCAAGCCAACAATTATTTTTTCAGCTAAAGGTAAAAAAGCTGAAAAAATGATTCCAGAAATTTATCAAGCAGTTAACTCTTATCCTTATCCAAACTATTACTGCGCTTATCCGGGGCCCAATAGTAATTCATTTATCTCTCACATCATGAGGTTGGTTTCTGGTTTTAATGCTCCGCTTCCAAGTAATGCAATTGGTAAGGACTGGATTCATAAAGGACGGTTTTTTGGCATCTCTGAAACTCGTAGCGGTTTTCAATTTTCTTTATATGGAATGCTAGGTTTCACTATTGGTCTATTTGATGGAATCGAAATTAATATTATTGGATTATCTTTTGGAATAGATTTTATAAGACCGGCTTTAAAGTTGCCAATTATTGGAAGATTGGCAATTGTAAACGCCAATTCTTCGATAAAAAATCTATAAACGCCTGTCATCCTTGACTCGCAGAGTCGAGGATGACAGGAGTTTTGACGAAAAGCCAAACTCATGAGATCCTCGAGCGCCTAGGCGCCCAAGGATGACGGATGTTTATAGATTTTTTATCGAATAATTCGCATTCTAACTACTGGATTTTGAGTTCAAAACAAAAAAGCCCCGCAATAAGAATTGCGAGGCTTTTTTTAAAAAAATAGATCAAGAAATGCTAATAATCGCTATTTCTTCTTGGTTTATTTCCATAATCTGAGCGGTTATTATTGCCGTTTCTATTATAGTTTCCACCGCCATTTCCACCTCTGCGATCGCTATTTCCACCGAAATCACCGCCGCCGCTTCTATAATCGCTGCGACTGCTATTTCTATCATTGCTTCTGCCGTCTCTATCTCTAAAGCCATTATCTCTAAAGCCACCGTCTCTAGAGCCAGAGCTAGATCCTCCACTGCCACCAGATGATTTTCTTTTTGCTCTAGAAACTAGAGGTCTTGCATCGCCAGCCTTTTTTTGAAAAATATCTAAAATTTCTTCAGCATCTTCATTTGAAACTACGAAAAATGAAAAGGCGTCTAAGATTTTTACATTAGAAATTGCATCTTCGTCAATATTTGCTTCATAAGAAACAAATTCAGTTAAGGATTTTATATCCATTCCGTCGTTTCTGCCCTTAGCGATGAAAAGTTGAGCGGAATCACCATTATTATCGCGATCATTGCGATCACTATAGTTGCGTCTATCTTGCATGTTTGTAAATTGAGTTGAATTAGATTGTTACTTTTTTTAGAAATGTTTTTATTTGCAGTTCTAAAAAATGTTTAAGTAAGTGTGGCTGGGACGGCAGGATTCGAACCTACGGATGGCGGTATCAAAAACCGCTGCCTTACCGCTTGGCGACGTCCCAATTTTAAATTAATCGCTGAAAAAAATCGTGAGTTTAAAAAATTATGCGAGAAACAATATGGATTTTTAGAGGTTGTCTTAGCTTAAGTCAATTAGTTTTCGATTGACAGCGCCTCTTTGAGTTTTTAACCTATGAGAAATTATAAGTAAATCACTGTGTTTTTTGTGTAAGACAAAAAAACGCAAGCAACCAATAAATTCAATTATGAGCGATCTTCAAGAAATCATTGAGTTAACCGATCAAATCACTGCAAAATCTGATTTATTGGTAAGAAAAATTGTTGAATTAAGCTATCAAACCTCTCATAGCGGCGGAGTTGATCCATTTATTTTTGGTCTAACGGTTTTTGTTTTAGCTTGTTTTGTTGGATATTTTGTAGTTTGGAAGGTTACGCCAGCTCTTCACACCCCTCTAATGGCGGTGACCAATGCGGTTTCCGGGGTAATTGTGGTTGGTGCAATGATTGCACTTGGTTCCAGCACATCTTTTTCTGCGATATCGGTTTTAAGCTTTTTTGCTATAATTATCGCCTCGGTTAATATTTTTGGTGGGTTTTTAGTGACTTGGAGAATGTTGCAGATGTTTAAAACTCCATCTAAAGCCGCTGTTAAATCACAATAAATAGCTTACCCTTCTTTTATGAAAAATTTTTTTAGCTTACAAAATACTTCGTCTTGGACGAAAATTTTTATTATTTTCGCCCTCTTCTCATTTGTTTTGCGTACAGTTTTTTTTATTTGGGAAAAAAATAATATCGATTTTTCTTTTTCTCTCGTTGCCGAAGCTTATTTAGTTGGTTTATTTTTTGATATTTTGGCCCTAAACTACATCGCGCTTAT
>CAMDMO010000059.1 GCA_945902255.1 Rickettsia typhi
AGCTTAAAAGAGCTTAGAGAGGCAAGCCTTAAGAGCGAGTGTAAATTTCGTTTCAATAGCTTACCAATAATTGAAGATTTAAATTTTTTGCTAAAAGAATCTAATTTTAAAATAAATAATTCTTTTACAAAAAATCTTACAGAAGAATTTGAAAATTCTATTGACGCGCTAAAATCTTTGAAAAAAGTTGGAGCAAATTCTTTTTTGACAAAAATTAATCCAATCACCAAGACACAATTAAGGAAATTTGAAAATTTTTGTTTGAAAAATTCTACGATGAATGGTAAAAAATTCTCTAATTCTTGGAAGGTGGCTTATTTTGTTTTAAATGCCAATTCGTAATAAAAAATAATTCAAACATATGTTTGGCAATACCTTTAAAAAACTAGTTGAAAAGCCAAATGATCAGAAAAATAACAATGGTCATAAATTGGGATCTTATGTTCGCGAGAAATCTGAAAAATTAAGAAAAATTATTTATGGCAATGTTGAGTCGGTAAAAAAAGAAATTTTTACCATTAGGGAAAAATGCGATAATTTATGCGAAACTAACTATAAACTTGGATCAAAACATTTAGCGAATGGAAAACTTTCTGAAGCGATTTTTCGTTTTCGTTTTACTAAAAAAATGTGGCCAGATTTCTTTGATGCATATTACAGCCTAGCTTATTGTCTAGTGTTGAATAAAAAATTAATTGAAGCAAAAAAACACTTAGAAGAGTTGCTAGCAAAAAAACCAGATTACAATCCAAAAGCAAAGGCCTTGCTAGATATGATTAACAAAAAATTATCAACATCTAGTGATGAATAAAATTTTTCTATCAATATTTTTTTTATCTTTTTCGTCTTTTACAAACCCCTGTTTAGCCGCAAAATTTCAAGAAAAGAAGGCAGAATCTGCAACCTATTATCAAAATTTTTCTGATGATGAATTTGATAATTTTGAAAGTTATGCAAGTGTAGATGAGGTAAAAATTTATGATCCATTAGAAAAATATAATCGCAAAATTTACGCCTTTAATGACTCGATAGATCACCACTTTATTGGCCCCGCTGCTGAAGCTTATAGAGCAGGAATTCATCCTCAAATCAGAAATTCTATCAGAAATTTCTTAACTAACTTAACTTTACCGGTTTCAGCAGTTAATTCATTGCTGCAGGGCAGAATTGATAACAGTTTAGCAACTTTTTCAAATTTTTTAATTAATAGCACCGTTGGTATCGGAGGATTATTTGACATAGCTGGAAATAAAGGAATTCGATATCAAAAAGAAGATTTTGGACAAACCTTAGGACATTATGGCGCAGGTTCTGGAGCTTATTTAATATTGCCATTATTAGGTCCAAGTTCAACTAGAGATTTCACTGGATTAGCAACCGATAGCGCTATAAGCCCTATTGGATTTAATGTTTTTGAAGTTGGAGGACAAACAAATCTTATTGACGCAAAATATAGAATTACATTATCAATAGCTTCTGGCATTGACAAAAGAGAAAGTTTAATTGATATTTTAAATGACATTAAAAAAGACTCTTTTGACCCTTACGCAACTATTAGAAGCGCTTATTTGCAGAAGCGTGCAACAGAAATTAAACATTAACTATGATAAAAAAAATTCTTATAACGTTTTTTATGTTAACCATTTCTACAAAAAGCTTTGCTGTGGAAACCGCAACGCAAGATGCAATTAGAAAATTTGTTAATAACATTGGAAATGAAATAGTTAAAACCGCTGGCAATTCAAGCCTGTCAGAAGATAAAAAAAGAACTAATATTATTAATATTGTTGATTCATCAATAGACGCTAATTGGATCGCAAGATTCGTTTTAGGAAAAAGCTATAAAACCGCTAGCGAAGAGCAAAAACAGGCTTTTACAAAACTTTATCGCGAATTCATGATTAACACTTACGGACCAAAATTTAAAAATTATGACGGTCGTAAGTTTGAGGTATTTACAGTAACCGAGCAAAGTGGTTTTTATGTTGCTAAAGCTGAATTTTTACCAAAAAATTCTAACACTCCAATTAGCGTTGATTTTAGAGTAAAAGATCGCGATGGAAAACTGGTGATTCTAGATTTTATTGCTGAAGGTGTGAGTTTAATAGAAACTCAAAGATCTGAGTTTAATTCAGCAATTACACAAAAAGGAATGGATGACTTTTTAAAAGAATTGGAAGTTAGAGTTAAGAACTTAAAAAAATAACCACATGAGATCTTTTTTTAGCAGCTTATTTGGTGGTGCAAGTTTATATGCTGCTGGTATTGGAATTGTTATTGCAGTGGCGGCTTTAAACCCATTTGGTATTTGGGTTACTGCTGCCGTGGTTACTGGTGCTATAGTTGTAGCCGCCACCCTTGGTGCAGTAGCTGGATGGCAAGTTTATAAACATAATAAAAATAATAGAGATATTCCTGATAAATTAGAGGACGATGAAAAACCTAAGGTTGTCGCTGTGGAAAAAGAAAAGTCATCAACTCGCTTACCAAAAAAAGAGCCAAAACCCCAAACAGCAGCCATTCCAGAAAGACCAAAAAAAGAAGTAAGACTCCAATCAGCCACACATGTTGCAAGTGG
Organism: Rickettsia typhi; assembly: GCA_945902255.1. Lineage (GTDB taxonomy): Bacteria > Pseudomonadota > Alphaproteobacteria > Rickettsiales > UBA1997 > UBA2645. Next base: position 2,579 of record CAMDMO010000059.1, read on the forward strand.
CAATAAAGTTTTAAATGCAAGTGGTAGAAAACGAGCCGATATATTGCAAAAAACAATAAAAGAGACAATAGAGGAAAGGAGTGGAAAGAAATGTAGTTCTGATTGCGTAAATTTAGTGATATCTATTATCAAAAAATTAAAATCAAAAGAAGGTATTAAAGATATATTTGAAGAAATGTCTACAAAGGACAAAAATACTCTTGGCATTAAAAGTGAAGCTGGATTATCAGGCATGATAAAATCATTGGAAAAAGCATTTGATAGAAATCAGACTGGTGAAAAAAGATCCCTTACCAAGCTAAATGTGTTAGTATATGATAAAGTTATCAATGATGCCGGTATAAAAAAATCCGCCTCAAGACAGAGCCGATAAAATCTTCTGATACCATTTCGGTAATACATATAGCATATTAAGCTAATCTTTGAGCGCCAGAAGCAATGAGCTTAAGTTTTTTATCAAAGTAGATTTTATCGGCGAGTCAGTGTTTACAAAATAAAGTCATTGGAATCTAGATGAATATTTCCAGCAATTTGAACTGAAAAATCACCATTAGAAAAAGTTGTTCCAAATGAGTTTGAACTAATTAATAGATTTTCAAACCCATTAATATGTAGTGCGGTTAAGTCTATTTTATCATGACCTTTTTCAAAGTCGTAAATTGTATCAATTCCAACTGCATTTAAGGAGTCTTGTCTGCTATGAAAAATAAAAATATCATTACCAAGTCCGCCTGATAGGCTATCTATGCCAAAGCCACCATCTATAATATCGTTACCAAGCCCACCATTTAAAACATCTTGACCAGCTTCACCTCTAATAACATTATTATTGTCATCGCCAGTTATTGTATCATCATAATATGTGCCAATAATGTTTTCTACATTAGATATTGATTCATCTTGTTTATAGATAATGCTATTACGGTTATTATCCGAATAATAGAGTTTTGTAACTTGATGATTATATAAATTGACCTCAACTCTAAAAAATATTAAACCATTATTTGCCGCCGAACCTTCTAAGTAAAAATTCGCTGTATCTATACCATTTCCTCCATCTAAATCATTATCTCCATACCAATCATTGAAAATGTCATTACCATCTCCGCCATTTAGTTGATTAAAACCAAATCGACCAATTAAAGTATCGTTACCAAATCCACCATTTAAAGTATTAAATCCACCTTCACCATCTAGAGTATCATCTCCAGCTCCACCGTTAAGAACATCATTGCCAGTTCCACCATTTAAAGTGTCATCCCCCGCTTCACCATTTAAAGTGTCGTCACCAGCTCCACCATTTATCAGGTTATCAGCAGAGTTACCAGTTAATTTATCGCCAAAAGCTGATCCAACAATATTTTCTATATTCACTAATTTATCGCCTTTATCGCCATAATATGAATTATAAATATTAAAAATACTTCGATGATCACCTGCATAACCAATTCCCGTAGTTAGGTTGATATTGGTAGAAAATTTTGCATCAGCATAAGACACCGTGTCATTTCCGTCTCCACCATCTATATAGTCTAAACCACTTCCACCCATTAAAACATCGTCACCTTCATCACCATATAAAACATCACTACCTGCGTCACCATTAATAACATCATTTCCGGCTCCACCATGAATATTATTACCCAATCTGTTGCCATTTAATGTATCATTAAAAGCTGATCCAATAATGTTTTCTATATTATTTAGCTGATCTTGATCGCCATTGGCTCTAGTAGCAGATCCAATAAATTCTATAGTAGAGCTAAAAAATGAGCGATGAAAAATAGGCGATCCCCAATTTACTGTAACTGCAGAATTTGAAGCGGCGTAAGATACCGTGTCAATACCACCACCTCCATTTAAAATATTATTACCAGCTCCACCAATTAAAATATCATTACCATTACCACCGTTTAGAGTATCATTACCAGCTCCACCATTTAGGGTATCGTTACCAGCTCCACCATTTAGAATATCATTACCCTCTTCGCCATTTAGGGTATCGTTACCATTCCCACCATTTAGTATGTCGTTACCAGCTCCACCATTTAGGGTATCGTTACCCTCTCCGCCATTTAATGTATCATTGCCATTAGTTCCAACAAGATTTAAATTTGTAACGACATTTCTGAAAAAACCGAATGATTTTATTTTTGACATATGTTTTTTATTAAATTTTTATGGTTACTCTTTATTTTGAGAACTTAATTTTGAGAGCTTTGGCAAAATATTGATAGGAATGAATATGGTGTTCAGATTTAATTTTTTTATATAAATAAGCTATAAACATTCAACCCATTTTTATTAAAATATAAATTAAGTAGTGATTTATTGCCAATACTCAGAAAATTAACCATCAATTTTTTCAACACTTTTTCTTCTAGCTAAATTATTGCGCAAAGCACTAGAAAGAGACTTTTTTACTTTTTGTTTTTGATTGTGTCTTAGCTGTTTTTTTTCTTTAAGCTTATTTTCAAGCTCTTTATTTTTAATTTCTTCTTTCATGAATCTTGATCAATTTCAAACTGTTTTGAGTAAAGATTAGCATAAGCACCGCCTTTTTGAATAAGCTCTTTATGACTGCCCTCTTCCACTACCTTGCCATTACCAATTACAATAATTTTATCAGCATGAATTACCGTTGAAAGCCTGTGAGCAATAACCACCGAGGTTCTTCCTTTCATTAATTTTGCCAAAGCGTCTTTGATTAATCTTTCTGAAATTGGATCAAGTGCAGAAGTGGCTTCGTCTAAAAGCAAAATTGGTGCATTATATAAAATGGCGCGAGCAATTGCAATTCTTTGCCTTTGTCCACCAGATAAACGAATTCCATTTTGTCCAACTTTCGCATTATATTTTTCTGGCAATTCTTGAATAAATCCATCTGCTTCAGCTAATTTTGCGGCGTTGATTATGTCTTCATAACTAGCATCTTCTTTGCCATAACGAATATTTTCTAAGATAGTATCATCAAATAACATTACCTCTTGATTGACTACCGACATTGATTCGCGCAATGATTTTATAGTTACATCACGAATATCGTGACCATCAATTTTAATTGCGCCATTATTTGGATCGTAAAAGCGTAAAATCATACTCATGATTGTAGATTTACCACCGCCAGAATGACCAACCAGTGCAACAGTTTTTCCAGCACCTATTTCAAAATTAATATTACTCAACGCGATTTTATCACTATTATATCCAAAGTCGACATTTTCAAATTTAATATTTCCTTTAACATCTTTCAAAGTAATCGCGTTTTCTTTGTTAATAATTGTTGGCAGTTCAGCTAATGTGCCATATAATCGAGTTGCCGCACCAAGTCCCATCTGCACTCCAGAATTCATTCCGGATACTGATTTTAGCGGCTTATAAGCCATCATCATTGCTGCAAAAAATGAAAAGAACGCACCCGGAGTTGTTTCTCCAGTTAAAACTTGATGACCGCCATACCATATAACTGCAGCCACCCCAATGCCGGCAAGGCTTTCAACAAATGGCGATGCAATTAGAGACATGCGCGAAATTTTCTTACCCATTTTAAACATGCTTTCAATAATTTTTGACATTCTTGCGATCTCAAAATTCTCGCAATGATAGGCTTTTACTAACTTAGAATATTGCAGAGTATCATTCATTTGAGTGGCAAATTTCTGCGACATTTCTTGATTTCTAAATGATAAATTGCGCAATTTTTTTCCTAATTTATAAATTGGATATCCAGCTAAAGGAAAGCCTATAAAAGCAATTAGAGAAAGCTCTAGACTTTGACTAAACATCACCGCAACCAAAGCAAGCAAAGTTACCAATTGTTTTATAAAGCCATTAATTGCAGTATTAATAACCCCAACAACCATACCAATTTCAGCTAATATAGTCATAATCATATCACCAGAAGATTTACTGTGAAGCTTAGCGATATCTGATTTAATGAAGTGAGAATAAAGTCTAATCCTTAAATCGGAAGTGATGCGTAAGCTTAAAATATTCATGGTTAGAAGCTGAAAATAAGTAGCAAAACCCTTGATTATAGTTACGGATAGAATTACCAGTGGAATTATTACCAGCATTGAGGCATCTTTTTTTACAAAAACCAAATCAAGAGCAGGCTTAACTAACCAAGCATGCAAAGCTGTGGTTCCCGCAATTACAAGCATTAGAATCACCGAAATTGCAAAAGTTTTCCAGTGCGGAACTATATATTCTTTTGTTAGTCTTTTTGCTAGATAAAAAGTTCCTGAGTGATCGTTTTGATTAGCTTGTTGCGACATAATAATTAAGATTTAACATTTACAATTTAGCATTAGTTGGCGACTATAACTCCTACAAATAAATTTTTCCATGCTTAATATTTTTAATCAATTTAAAGAAGTTTTTTCTAAAGCGATTCATGAAATTGCAGAAAAAAATCAAATTAAAATTGAGACAAATGATTTAAAACATTTTATTGTTGAACCTACAAAAGAAAAGTCTCATGGCGACTTAGCCTGCAATGTTGCAATGGCTTTAAGTAAGAAATTTTCTGCCATAGAATCACTAAATAATCCACGAAAATTAGCTCAAGAACTTATCAAAATTGTTAGCCAAATAGATTTTGCCAAAGAATCACAATATATTTCAAAAATAGAAATTGCTGGCCCCGGATTTATAAATATCTTTTTAAAGCCACAAATTTTTTACCAAATAATTTCCAATCTTTTAAAAGAAAAAACTTTCACCTTCCCAAATTTAGGTCATGGAGAAAAAATTAACTTAGAATATGCCTCGCCAAATCCTACTGGCCCAATTCATGTAGGACATACTCGTGGCGCAATTTATGGAGATGTTTTAGCTAGTCTTTTACAAAAAATTGGCTTCGATGTTTTAAAAGAATATTACATAAATGATGCCGGATCGCAAATTATTACGCTAATAAAATCAGCTTATTTACGCTATCTAGAAGCATCTGGAGAAAAAATTGAAATTGCAGAAGGGCTTTATCCAGGAGAATATTTAATTCCAGTTGGAGAGGCTTTATTTAAATCTTTTGGAACTTCTCTAAAAAATAAAAGCGAAGCGGAATATATAAATTTAATTCGTGATTTTGTTGTCGCTCAAATGCTTGAAATGATTAAAGCCGACCTTCTTGCGCTTGGAATAAAACATGATAGTTATTTTTCAGAAAAAACCGAACTTCACGATACTAAAAAAATTGATCACGCAATTAAAATTTTAGAAAATAAAGGTTTAATTTTTACCGGAAAATTAGAAGCACCAAAAACCGAAAAAGGCGTTGGAGCGCTTCCAGAAGGCTATGAAGACAAAGATCAAACTCTTTTTTTATCAACTAAATTTGGTGATGATCAAGATCGTGTAGTTAGAAAATCTGATGGCACGCCAACTTATTTAGCTGGTGATATGGCTTACGCTTTAAGCAAATTTGAACGCGGAGCAAAAAAATTCATTATGCCTTTGGGCTATGATCACGCCGGTTATGTAAAAAGATTAAGCGCAGTTGTAAGTGCAATTTCAGAAGGGCAAGCCGAAGTAAAAGTTATTTTATGCCAAATGGTAAAATTTGTAAAAAATGGCGAACCTTTAAAAATGTCAAAAAGATCAGGAAATTTTATTACCGCTCGCGAAGTGATTGACGAAGTTGGTGCTGATGCCTTACGCTTCATTATGCTTACCAGAAAAAATGATGCTCCATTTGATTTTGATTTAGCGAAAGTAATTGAACAATCAAAGGATAATCCAATATTTTATGTGCAATATGCCCATGCTAGATGCTGTTCAATTCTGCGTAATTTAAAATTAGAAAATATTGAATTTAGTGATGAAATTGACGAATCTGTTTTAATAAATTTGCAGGATGAAAGCGAGATTGAATTAATTAAAAAGATTTCTCAATTTCCTCGCATAATTGAAATGGCGGCAATAAATTTTGAGCCTCATCGCATTGCATTTTATTTACAAGACTTAGCCGCTGAGTTTCACGCCTTGTGGAATAAGGGCAGCGAAAACCATAATCTTAAATTTATCATTAAAGAAAATTTAAATATGACAAAGGCGAGAATTTACTTGATTTTATCGCTTAAACTAATCATTAAATCTGGTCTGGATATTTTTAATATTAAAGCTGTCGAGGAAATGCGCTAATGGAAGATTTTGGCTATATCAAAGATGAAGAGCAAAGTAAATTTTCTGGCACAGTGAAGAAAGCCTTTATGCTTGGCGCAACCCTATTTTCAATCGCTTGCTTTATTTATGTTACTATCAATGCTTATTATTTTGTTTATCAAGATGAAGGTGGCGAAATTGAAACCATAAAATCTCCGGAAGGCGCAATTAAAGTTACAGAAGATTTGCAGCAACAAGCTAGTTCTGATGGTTCAGTGCAGATTGATCGCACAATTTATGAAGATATTTTTGGCAATAAAAATAAAGCGCAAAAACAAAAACAAATTATTGCTAAACTTCGTAACTCACCAGAGCCAGCGCTTCCCCCCAAACAAAAAAGTGATGACAGGTTAATTAAAGAAGGATCATTAATTTCTGAAAGTCCAGTTAGAAAAGAAACATCTAAAAATTCAGAACAAAAAATTATAGTTTTTTCTGAAAATGATAAAAAAGAAGCCCCTACAAAAGACTTGCTTAGCAGCTCTTCTGCAAATCAAGAAAAAGCAAAAACACCAGTAAAATTAAGCGAAAATAAAAAAAGAACCATCCGCGTTCAAGTTGCGGCATTAACTTCAAAAAGCTCTGCCGAAGAATATTGGAACAAAATAAGTCGCCTTCACGGATCGTTGTTTTCTGGATTAAAATATTTTATTGAAGAAGTTAACTTAGGAAAAAGAGGAATTTTTTACCGCCTGCAAATTGGTAATTTTTTTAATCAAGTTGACGCTGAAGAATTTTGTAATCGCTATGTTTCGCAGGTGCAGAAAAATAGAGCTGATTGTATTATTGTTGAATAGATGTAT